>JBEQAI010000360.1:0-3985 GCA_041640415.1 Ammoniphilus sp.
TTTCACACCCGTTTGGAAGTGTGATGCGGAGTATCTTAGTTGCAATTTATGAACTTGGAGCAAAGGAAGTCTCTATCGTCGGACATCACGGTTGTGGGATGAAAGGGTTAGAAGCTGATTCTTTCTTAGAAAAATGTGGACAAGCTGGATTAGATGAAGAAATCATAAAGACCTTAACCAACGCAGGTATTGATAACAAAAGTTGGTTAACAGGATTTCAATCGGTTGAAGAAAGCGTCGAACAAAGCGTTAAGATGGTCAAAAACCATCCCACGTTCCCAAGGAACATTCATGTTCATGGACTTGTTATCTGTGCAGAAACAGCAAAATTAGATGTAGTAGTAGACGGATATCAGTCCTAATTGGTCTAAAGCAAAACCTAAGTAAATTGTCTGACCTAAGTAAAGATAAGTAGTATCGCATTACCTAACCAGATTCGTTAGCGTGATAAAGGAATGCTCTCTGGGCATTCTATTTTTTTATTCCGCTCCCTCAGTACGATTTAATTTTCTCTCCAATACTCGCTTATTCGCAGGGTTTCGCCCTTATTAATATGGGTGAACGGAGGAATGATGGTAGAAAACTTTCAGAACATGAACCTTATCCCCCAGAAATATTAAAGACATATCCTCAACACACATTCATTACTGGAATACAACGCATTGGTAAATATGAGGATTAATAGTTGTAATAGACATAAGTTTTTATGAAGATGACCAAACACCACCGGATACTTCTTGGAGAGCATGGCATATTTCCGATTCTGGTGGGGGCATCCTATATTACATTTCACCGAAGTGTTGAAAATATTTGCAATATGTAGAAAAATACTACAATAAGTTATAGAAAATTTCTACAATTCGGTGGCGTTTACGTTATATATGAAGGCTTTTGTTTTGGCACAACTCTTGCAATATTTATTAACATGAATGATTGATTAAAAAAGAAAATGGGGAGGGCTTTCATCATTTGGAAGGGCGAAGAACTCGTGACAATTAGAGGAGGTGATGAATCGATGTTTTATTGGAGAATGGTATTAACAGATGTTCAATTGATAGAAATTTATAAGGATGCAATAAGGAAGAAATTTGATTTTGTATTTATTGAACTTCTTCTTCAAGAACTGAAACACCGAAATATCACAATCATCGAAGAGACTGCTTAGAGGAATTAAATCGTTTTGGTCAGTACTAGAAAGGGAGTGAGAAAATGAGTGAAAGTGTGGGTAAAAGAATGGCGATTCTTGACCGCTATCTAACACTTTGGATTTTTAGTGCCATGGCTCTTGGCGTTGGTTTGGGTTATTTATTCCCTGAACTCATTGCTGGGTTGAATGATTTTCAGGTAGGATCCACATCCATTCCTATTGCCATTGGACTTATTCTCATGATGTTTCCACCATTAGCAAAAGTAAGATACGAAGAACTTGGTAAAGTATTTAAGGACGGAAAGATTTTGGCGATTTCGCTTTTACAGAACTGGATTATCGGACCTGCTCTCATGTTTATTCTCGCCATCGTATTCCTAAGTGGTTATCCAGAATACATGGTTGGTCTTATTATGATTGGTTTGGCTCGCTGTATTGCCATGGTGATTGTATGGAATGATTTATCCAAAGGTAGTTCGGAATATGCAGCAGGTCTTGTGGCTTTTAACTCCATTTTTCAAGTACTTTTCTATTCTGTTTACGCCTACTTTTTCGTCACTCTATTGCCAAGATGGTTTGGCTTGGAAGGTATGGTCATCGATATCACCATGACTGAGGTAGCTAAGAGTGTATTGGTATACTTAGGAATCCCGTTTATTGCGGGAATGATTACGCGGTATGTTCTGGTCAAATCCAAAGGAAGTGATTGGTATGAAGAAGTTTTTATACCTAGAATTAGTCCACTAACCTTAATTTCATTATTATTTACAATTATTGTCATGTTCTCTTTAAAAGGAGATATGATTGTCACTCTTCCACTTGATGCCGTTCGTATCGCGTTTCCGTTAATCATCTATTTCTTTGTCATGTTTATCGTTTCTTTTTGGATAGGCAGAAAGGCAGGAGCAAATTACCCTGTTTCGACAACATTGGCCTTTACTGCTTCCGGTAACAACTTTGAGTTGGCGATTGCCGTAGCCATTGGAGTTTTTGGCATTCATTCCAGTGTTGCCTTTGCTGCTGTGATCGGACCGTTGGTAGAAGTACCGATCATGATAGTTCTTGTAAGAGTAGCCTTTTGGTTCCAGAAACGCTTTTTCACTAAACCGTTACTAGCAGAATCTTAATTCTGAGTGCTGTGTAGAAATCGAGAATTAAATTTTTTTACCAAATGTGTTATATATCAATAACAGTTATCATACTACACGGTTGGCTGTAAAACATTATTCTAGTTTTTGGTTTCATAACTCTGGTGTTAACAAATTAACATAAACTACTTAATGGATAGGGAGAGATGAATGATGATGAGAGAACAACAAATTCGCGAAATCGAAGAAAGCTGGAAGTCGGATCGTTGGCAGGGTGTGAAAAGAAGCTATACGGGTACCGATGTAGTAAAGCTCCGTGGCTCTGTGGTTGTAGAACAAACCTTAGCCCGCATGGGTGCAGAACGTCTTTGGAATCTCGTAAACACAGAAGATTACATCAACGCTTTAGGGGCTCTTACAGGGAATCAGGCCATGCAACAGGTCAAAGCAGGATTAAAAGCCATCTACTTGAGTGGTTGGCAAGTAGCAGCCGACGCTAACCTTTCTGGTCACATGTACCCTGACCAAAGTTTGTATCCGGCTAATAGCGTACCTCAAGTGGTGAAGCGGATTAACCAAACGCTTCAGCGTGCTGACCAGATCCAACAAGCCGAAGGGAAGGGAGACACGTACTGGTTTGCTCCGATCGTGGCGGATATGGAAGCAGGTTTCGGTGGACCTTTGAACGTATTTGAATTAACCAAAGCGATGATTGAAGCGGGAGCAGGTGGGGTTCACCTAGAAGATCAATTGTCGTCAGAAAAGAAGTGTGGGCATTTAGGAGGTAAAGTATTACTTCCAACTCAAACAGCAGTTCGCAACTTAATTGCCGCTCGATTGGCTGCTGATGTCATGGGGGTGCCAACGGTCATTATCGCTCGTACTGATGCGAATGCGGCTAACCTTATTACCAGTGATGCGGATTCATATGATCATCCATTTTTAACAGGTGAAAGAACATCGGAAGGATTCTATTACACGAAGCCAGGATTAGATCAAGCGATCTCACGTGGATTAGCGTATGCACCTTACTGTGATATGATCTGGTGTGAAACTTCAGAACCCAATATTGATGAAGCTCGACGTTTTGCAGATGCGATCCATGCCAAGTTTCCGGGTAAACTTTTGGCTTATAACTGCTCACCATCCTTCAATTGGAAGAAAAAGTTGGATGATGAATCCATTGCTAACTTCCAAAAGGAATTAGGGAAAATGGGATACAAGTTCCAATTCGTTACCTTGGCCGGATTCCATTCCTTGAATTACAGCATGTTTGAATTAGCGCGTGGATACAAAGATCGTGGCATGGCGGCTTACTCTGAACTCCAACAAGCTGAATTTGCGGCAGAAGTAAACGGCTATACGGCAACTCGTCATCAGCGCGAAGTAGGTACCGGCTATTTCGACGAAGTATCTCTTGCGATTACAGGTGGAAAGTCTTCTACAACGGCATTGGCTGGGTCTACGGAAGAAGAGCAATTCCAACATAACTAAATAAATTATAGATTATGAGATTAGAGAGTAGGGAACGGTTCTCTACTCTCCTAATAAAGGGAGGGAATAATAATGATAATGAACCTAGACTTCTATAAGAAAATACCGCAAAAAGAATGTAGAGAATGCGGTGCGCATTTTGAAGAGCAAGCAGAATCTTATATCTATGAGTGTGAGCGTTGCTTCGGACTGAAGGAAGAGTAAAGAGTTGCTGGATTGGGTTGAGTAGGCGAGGGTAACTCCCCAACGGGGATCA
>JBEQAI010000361.1:0-3977 GCA_041640415.1 Ammoniphilus sp.
GGAAGTGAGCAGGATCAATCCAGCCACGTCCTTCTCCGGGGCCTCGATGATGCGTGCTTGGCAAAAGCCAAGAAATTCGCTAGCCTGGATCTCGTTTAACCAGCGGCTGAATGTTTCCCTTGATCCTAGAGGCAAATCGAGAAATGGGGTTGCACCTTTATCTGGCTCAAACTGCTTGTATAGAAGCTCGTCATCGCCTTGCTGAAGGCTGCGAAGCATAAGCAAACACTCCTTTCTAAAAAATCGGGTACATGCCTAACACCCCTTGTTTTTATTCGTCATATCGTGCAGTAGATGAATAGGGGAGGCGGATAAAAGCCGATGGCGCCAAAAAAGAAAAAAGCTCCAGTATCAGTTCAGGATAACATGAAGCATTACCTAAAGATGGTATCTGTTGATACCTGTATCCATTGTACCCAACAATGCCGCAGAGGTCTCGAATATATCGACAAAATGTCTAAACCGGGGGCCATAGGCTATGGTGTACCGTGTCATCTAACAAGAGGAACGCCAGTCCAGGAAAATAAAGCGAAGAAAAAGAAATAAGCCCGGCATGCTTGGCATGCAACGGGCTTTTCTTTACCTATTCTTTAATCAAGTAATAAGAAGGATAATTCGCCTCATATTGGCTGATCTTGTCCTCGTGCTCTAACGATAAGCCGATATCGTCTAAGCCCTTTAGCAAGAATTCTCTGCGGAAAGGATCGACGTCAAAGGAGAATTCCAAGCCTTCGTTGTCGGAAATCGTTTGAGCCTCCAGGTTAACCGTTAGGCTATAGCCTTCTTTGTTTTGCGTTTTCTGGAATAGGTCTTCAACTTGTTCTTCAGAAAGCTGAATAGGCAAAATGCCGTTCTTGAAACAGTTGTTAAAGAAGATATCAGCGAAAGAAGGGGCAATGATAACCTTAAACCCATAATCTAAGAGAGCCCACGGAGCATGCTCACGGGAAGAACCGCATCCGAAATTAGCTCTGGCGATTAGAATATTGCTTCCCTGATAACGGGGTTTGTTTAGCTCAAATTCAGGATTAATCTGTTCTTGCTCGTCGAAACGCCATTCAAAAAACAAGAATTGCCCAAATCCAGAACGTTCAATTCGCTTTAAGAATTGCTTAGGAATAATTGCATCTGTATCGACGTTGACCCGGTCAAGCGGGGAAACTACACTGGTTAATGTTTTGAACGGTTCCATTGTACAACCACCCTCCTAGTTAAATTTCCACTGACGAACATCAGTGAAATGTCCTTTGATTGCTGCTGCTGCAGCCATAGCTGGGCTCACCAAGTGCGTTCTTCCGCCGCGGCCTTGGCGGCCTTCAAAGTTACGGTTGGAAGTGGAAGCACAACGCTCCCCAGGAGCCAAAATATCTGGATTCATTCCTAAGCACATGCTGCAGCCTGCTTCACGCCATTCAAAGCCAGCTGCTTCAAAGATTTTGTCCAATCCTTCCTCTTCCGCTTGCTTCTTAACAGCTTGCGAGCCAGGCACGATCATGGCACTCACCGTGGAGGCCACTTTGTAGCCTTTCGCCACTTGAGCAGCTGCACGTAAGTCCTCAATTCGGCCGTTGGTACAGGAACCAATAAATACGCGATCAATGCTGATCTCCGACATAGGCGTTCCTGGAGTCAAGCCCATGTAATCCAAGGCAGCTTTGGCAGCTTTTTGTTCATTTGCGGTGGTGAAGTCTTCTGGATTAGGAACGGTCTTGGTGATATCGGTCCCCATGCCTGGGCTGGTTCCCCATGTCACCTGAGGGATGATCTCAGTAGCGTCAATTTCGACCACACGGTCAAATTGTGCGCCTTCATCCGTCTTCAACTGCTTCCAATCGGCAACCGCCTTCGCCCATTCTTCGCCCTTCGGTGCATAACGGCGTCCTTCAAGGTACTGGAAGGTAGTTTCATCCGGAGCGATTAATCCGGCTCTTGCGCCCCCTTCGATCGTCATATTGCATACCGTCATCCGATCTTCCATGGAAAGCTTGCGGATAGCCGAACCCGTATATTCGATGACGTATCCAGTAGCAAAATCAGTACCGTACTTTGCGATGATCGCAAGAATCAAATCTTTCCCGGTTGTTCCCGCTGGCATATCACCATTTACGCGAACTTCCATGGTTTTGGACTTTGCTTGTTGCAAACATTGGGTGGCTAGTACATGCTCTACCTCGCTGGTGCCAATACCGAAAGCTAAAGCTCCAAAAGCACCATGGGTAGATGTGTGGCTGTCACCGCATACGATGGTTTTTCCTGGTTGGGTAAGACCAAGATCCGGACCAATGATGTGCACGATACCTTGGTCAGGGCTATGAAGATCGGCTAATGGAATACCGAATTCCTTACAGTTCTCAACAAGGGTTTCAATTTGTTGCTTGGAAATCGGATCAACCACATTGAATCGGTCCGCTGTGGTAGTCGGGACGTTGTGATCCATTGTTCCAAAGGTCAGGTCAGGCCGGCGGACTTTTCTCCCGGCTAGTCGAAGACCTTCAAAAGCCTGAGGCGTCGTTACTTCGTGGATAAGATGAAGGTCGATAAAGATCAAAGAGGGTTTGCCTGGTTCTTGGTGAATGACGTGTTTTTCCCAAATTTTCTCGTATAGCGTTTTTGGTGCCATCTTTGTTTTCCCCTTCCTAATGTCGAACTAATTAATTTATTTTTAACATTTTAATCGCCTTAGGTCTAAGATATAATATCTATAAATACTATAGGTTTTATCTATAGCTGAGGAGTGGAACAGGAGTGGAACTACGGCAACTCGAATATGCCCTGATGTTGGCAGAGGAGCGTAATTTCTCCAGAGCGGCGGAGAAGCTTCATCTTGCCCAGCCCTCGCTTAGCCAGCAAATGATCAAATTGGAAAAAGAGCTGGGTGTCCAGCTTTTTGAACGCCGACCAGGCGATATCCAATTAACCTATGCGGGAAAAAGATTTATTGATCAAGCATCTCGAATTTTAGATCAAGTCGAGCAGCTCAAGCAGGAGATGGAGGATCTGACCGAGAACGCCCGCGGTGAAATAGTCATTGGTACCCTTCCCATAACAGGCTCTCATCTGCTCCCAGCGGCTCTCCCTTTATTCCAAAAGGAATATCCCGGGATTGAACTAGTCCTTGTCGAGGAGCCGACCAACCAATTGGAGCAATTAACGCTTAAAGGACAGACTGATATTAGTTTACTGTCTTTGCCGCTTAGTGAAAAGGGTTTGGAAATCATTCCCTTGTTAGAAGAACCCATTCTCCTCGCGGTTCCTCCTCATCATCCCTTATCTTTACAAAAAGAAGTTGCCTTAGGGGATTGCAAGGAAGAATCTTTTATTTTGCTGAAGAAAGGACAAGGCTTCCGAGAAATTTCCTTGCGTTTATGCCAAGAGGCTGGCTTTGATCCCCAAGTGGTGTTTGAAAGCACAAACATTGAAACCGTGCAATCTCTAGTTGCATCCGGCTTAGGGGTGGGGTTCATCCCCAAGATGGTGACGAGAACAAGACGCTCCGTACATGTCCCGGTTTACTTGCCGATCAGCGATCTTAAGCCCACTCGGACCCTTGTAATTGGTTATAAAAGAGGAAGGTATCTCTCCAAAGCCGCAGAATCCTTTATTCATATCATGAGAAAGATTGTCGAATCAGGTGGTTATTAGCACATTGAAGGTTTCTTAAGGCCTATTTCTATGTTATATAATTTAGAGGAAGACAAACTGTGAAGGAGTGACTCACGATGAAGATGAAGGTGCAAATCGAATATTGCAACATGTGAAACTTCTTACCTAAAGCCATCAGGTTGATGGAGGAGCTTATGGACGATCGTAATTTCAGATACGATATTGAAGAAATCAACCTCATGCCTAAAGGCGGGGGGATCTTTGAGGTAACAGTCAACGACCAACTGATTTATTCCAAAAAGGAAAAGGGACGTTTTCCGGAGAAGGATGAAGTTCCAGCATTGATTCGCCAGTTGGGTTAAAAGAAAGGGTGT
>JBEQAI010000362.1:0-3969 GCA_041640415.1 Ammoniphilus sp.
AAGCTGAGGTGATTGAGCGCGCTTATGAGGTCATGGAGACGGGAAAAGCGGTTCAGCATCGGGTAGATTTAACAACAGGCCTGTTTTATGAGGATGGCGGAATCTGCGGTGGGGTGATGGATGTGCTGATTGAACCCCTGTTGAAGCCAACAAGGTAATGGAATATTGGCTTATAGTGGGGATGGCTTCCGCGGGGATGATCCTTGCCCTGGGTTGGTTGAAAAAGCGAATCTGGGGCAAAGAGTGGGATCCGAACAAAGAGCTGAAAGAAAAATGGAAAAAGAGGCGATGAGCTATGGATCACAAAAAGTGGATGGAAAAGGCCCTGCAGATTGCCCATGAGAATGTCTTAAGCGGTCATGGAGGCCCGTTTGGGGCAGTCATCGTCAAAGATGGCCAAATCGTCGCCACCGGCTGCAATGAAGTGACCACGAATCATGATCCCACGGCTCATGCTGAGGTACAGGCCATTCGAGCCGCGTGCAAGCAGCTGAATCATTTTCAGCTGACGGATTGTGACCTTTATACGAGCTGTGAGCCCTGTCCTATGTGCATTGGAGCGATTTACTGGGCACGCCCTAGAGCCGTTTATTATGCCTGTACCAAAGAAGAAGCCGCTGCCATCGGCTTCGACGACCACTTCATTTATCAGCAACTGGCGATACCGATGACCCAGCGCTCCATCCAAATGGTTCAAATCGATTCTTCTGATCGAAGCCTGGCTTTTGATGCTTGGAGAATATCGCAGCAGAAGATCTCTTACTAACCTCTAGCGGTTCACTACACTGTTTCGCCCATTGGACTTTGCTTGATATAAGGCTTGGTCTGCTTTTTCAATCAGATCTTCTAGGGATTCTGATTTGTACTCTGTGACCCCAAGACTAATGGTAATAGGGATGATATGGTCACGGTATTCTACCCGGAGCTCTTGAATTTGTTTTCTAATTCTTTCAGCGAGCAAAAGAGCTTCTTGTAAGCTGGTGTTAGGTAAAAACAAGGCAAATTCCTCTCCGCCCATTCGTATTAGGACATCCGTTTTCCTTATCGTTTCTCTTATATTAGCAGCGAGCTGCTGGAGCACTAGATCGCCTATATTATGACCATATTGGTCATTTATTTTCTTAAAATGGTCAATATCCACTAGTAGGAAGCATAAACCCTGATTCTTTCGGGTCGATTCAGAGAAAAGTTTTCTACTGTGCAATTCTATAAATCTACGGTTATAGGCTTGAGTTAGTGTATCTGTTAACGAGAGGTGTTCTAGTTCCTCAACTAGACGCCTATTTTTTATGATAAAGAAAGTAACCGTGAGCAGTATGAGCCATCCAACGGTGGAAGTAGTAGCGAGCCGATAGAGATAGTCGATGGGAATATTTCCAGAAAAAGCGGCATAGTGGGTACAATATCTAATGATAACTAAAAATACAATGCAAAGGTTTCCCACCAGCCACCTGGGATAGAGCACAATAATACCGAACATTGGCATTAAGAATAACATCCACAGTCCTAGGAAGGGAAAGAGATAATTCATGATGATGGAGAGGGATAAAGTTAAAAAGACAAACATATAGATAAGAACTCGATTAACCATTTTAAATCCTTTCAAATCCAATAATTCATTGTATCTGGTATAGAAGGAAATATATAACTATATTAACAAGAGGACTGAAAGATGGATACTAACAATTCTTACCTCCTGTATTTTTTAAGATAAATAAATCCTGATTTGACTTTGTCCCCGGATAGAACTAAAATGGTTACAACGGTGGTGGTTTAAATGAAGCAAATTAGTACCCGCTTCTCAATTGCTGTTCATATTCTTTCCGTTATTGCACTCAGTTCAAACGATTGTACGGGGGACTTCATTGCGGGAAGTGTCAATACGAATCCTGTTATCATTCGCAGAATTATGGGAATGCTAAAGAAGGCGGGATTATTGGAAGTCCGTCCTGGAATAGGAGGAGCTACTTTACGTAAGAGTCCTGAAGAGATTACCTTGCTCGATATTTATCGGGCTGTGAACGTCACGGAAGAGAATCAATTATTTCGCATTCATGAAGACCCTAATATTCAATGCCCGGTCGGGCGGAATATTGAGTCAGTTCTTCAAAGCGAATTGAGAGAAGCTCAGGCTGCCATGGAACAGAGGCTGGCACATACTACGCTGAGTCAGCTAAAAGCTAAATTTGAGTAAATGAGAGCTCTTTTAGAGCTTTTATTTTTAAAGATGGTTGTAACTGTTTTTGTTATAACCTTATGAGTTACACCAACTATATGGGAGGAATTGAACGATGAGATTGCTAGTTACAGGTGCAACAGGAAAGCTAGGAACGAAGGTTGTGGAGGCTTTATTGAAGACTGTGCCAGCTGATCAATTGGTTGTCAGTGTTAGGAATCCGGAGAAAGCAGAAGGGCTTCGCGTACGTGGAGTGGAAGTACGTCAGGGAGATTTTGACCGTCCCGAGACGTTAGCCACTGCTTTTAAAGAAATTGATCGCCTTTTACTTATATCTGCGGATGGAGACAATGAAACAAGAATTCGCCAGCACACGAATGCAGTAGCCGCGGCTCAGCAAGCCCAGGTTAGATTTATTGCTTATACGAGTTTAGGAAATGCAAGCGAAAGCTCCATCTTCCTGGCTCCCGTTCACCGTGCCACAGAGGAAGCGATTCGAAAAACAGGGATCCCTTATTCCTTCTTGCGAAACAACTGGTACCTGGAGAACGAGATGGGGAGCATACAAGGCGTGATGGCTAGTGCCCCTTGGGTAACGTCAGCAGGGTCAGGGAAAGTAGGATGGGCACTTCGTCAAGATTATGCCGAAGCGGCAGCCGCCGTATTGGCAGGTAACGGGCATGAAAATACAATATATGAGCTTTCCGGTAAGCTCCTAACGCAAGAAGAACTAGCCGCTGCTTTAGGTAGCGTTTTAGGCAAAGAAGTCCCTGTTCAACAGGTGGATGACGCCACCTATGCCAACATCATGAAAGGTGCGGGCGTACCGGAGTTCGTCGTTCCCATCCTTGTAGAAATCCAGAAAGGCATTCGCGAGGGTGCATTGGAGATTGAGAGCAACGATCTCGAAAAGCTGCTTGGTCGCCCAGCAACACCAGTTGCTGAGGGGCTGGCTCAGATTGTGAAGGAGATTAAATAATCTCGACGAGAGCCCGACTTAAGAGGTCGGGCTTTTTGTTTGGTTCATTCGCTTTTCTCGCAATTGGCCATTTTGGGTTTGCTGCTAATCAGTATGTTGTTTATGATCAGTTTTCAATTAGAGGTCTTTTTATATTCTATGGCCAAAATACTGGCAAGCAACCAAACGCCTCCGCCAATTAACCCTGCTATGACATCACTGGCATAATGAACACGGCTTAATACACAACTTAATCCAAGTCCTCCCACCAAGAAGATACCAATCACGATGACATGCCAAGTGGAATGTCCCTTTTTCTTCAGGTTGGAGTAAAGAAGATAACAGAGTGTTCCATAAAACGCCAACCCTACCATCGCATGTCCGCTTGGAAAACTGTAGCCATCTGCCTTGACCAGATGCTCGAGTCCCGGACGATCTCGTTTCAATAATATCTTCATGATCCAGCTCAGAAGGAAGCTCCCAGCCAGAGAACCAGCTAGTACCACTGCAGCCCATCTATCCTTTTGTTTAAAAAAGAAGTAGGCGCCTGCAAGAAGAACGATGGGGATCATCGCATAGACAGTTCCGAAAGAATAAAAAATGACTGACATTTTTTTTAGGATGGGGTGGGAAGCGTCCTTAATCCATCCTGCGGCCCATTTATCGAAGGCATTGATTTCCTTATCAAGAAGGTCTTCTGTTACTATTCCCAATAAGAAAATTAAAATTAAGATGCCGATCCATATCCACAATTTTTTTATCTTTTTATTTTCACCCAAGAAAACATCGCTCCCGGATTCTTTTTTGTCACGTACATAGTGTTTACCTACGGAAG
>JBEQAI010000363.1:0-3928 GCA_041640415.1 Ammoniphilus sp.
ATGGTTCCTTGCCCAGCCATGATGGCAGGGTCGTCATAGGGTGGGATGAAAATGGCTCCTTCCTCCTGGCTAATTTGCGCGGCTCTTTGTAACCTTTCCGGAGAGGTGGTGCCGCAGAGCTCTACCTTTCCCCTATAAGCTTGTATGGCTTCCTGCTTACACAGGGCGGCGTCCTCGGGAACTACGATAGTGGAATGCAGCCCTAGCTTTCGTGCGATGTAGGCAACGGCTTGTCCGTGGTTACCAGAGGAAGCAGCGACGACGTGTTGGGCACCTTGGTTGGCTTCTAGCAGAACTTTATGAGAGGCTCCACGAATCTTAAAGGAACCCGTTTTTTGCAGGTGCTCGGATTTAAGGAAAAGCTGGTTGCCATGCTCAGCAGAAACGGTTTGTGACGTAAGAAGCGGGGTGCGCACGATGAGGCTGGTAATTTGCTCTTGTGCCCTTTGAATATCGTTTAATGAAATCATCTTAAAACTCCCTTGTTTGTCGTAATTGGATTATTCCTAT
The DNA here is from genome assembly GCA_041640415.1 of Ammoniphilus sp. Lineage (GTDB taxonomy): Bacteria > Bacillota > Bacilli > Aneurinibacillales > RAOX-1 > YIM-78166. The sequence continues at coordinate 511 of JBEQAI010000363.1, forward strand.
ATAGTAAAAGAGTTTCCAATATTTTTCTAGTTCTAGGAGGTATTTTCATGATTGAAGCAAGAATAGAGGAATTAGGCTTAAGCCTTCCCCTCGCAGCAACTCCTCTTTTTCAGTACGTGCCTGTGGTTGTTCACCAAGGGGTTGCATATGTGAGTGGACAACTGCCAAGAAAAGATGGTGAGCTCCTTCACACGGGCAAAGTGGGGGAGGATGTTACGGTCGAGCAAGCCCAAGACGCGGCAAAGGTTTGCATCCTAAATGGGTTGGCCAGCTTAAAGCAAGAGCTCGGTTCCTTAGACCGAATTGAACGTATTCTTAAGATCACGGGGTTTGTGAATTCCGCATCTGGATTTACCAAACAGCCGGTAGTTATGAATGCGGCTTCCGAACTGTTGGTTGAGATTTTTGGAGAAATGGGGAGACACTCTCGTTCAGCCGTGGGGGTTGCCGAACTTCCAAGCAATACGCCGGTTGAAATTGAGATGATTGTGGCTATTAAATAGAGGAAGAAAGTCTGAGTCTTGAAGTCAAGGTTCAGACTTTTTTCCTATTTTTCAACTCTATTAAACATCATCCTTGCTCTTGTAATATATTTCTAGTAATATATTACCAATAATAGTTGAGGGAGGAAAATGATGGTTAAATTAAAAAGCTTTGTGATTGCTAGTTTTACCTTCTTCTCCTTGGTAACACCTGCGCTGGCCCATGTGCCAGGTGTAGATCCTACCATGGAGGCAGCTACGAAGGGAATTGTGGCAGTTGCTCATCCGCTCGCTGCAGAAGTAGGGAAGGAAGTTTTAGCCAATGGAGGGAACGCGGTGGATGCGGCCGCAGCGATTCAACTATCGCTAACGGTAGTGGAGCCTATGATGTCAGGTATAGGCGGGGGTGGTTTTTTGATGGTCTACCTGAAGGATCAGAACAAAATCACCATCATTGATAGTCGTGAGATGGCACCTAAGGACGTTACGCCAAGCTATTTCTTAGGGGAAGACGGGAAGCCTATTCCATGGTTCGAGCGACATACCAGCGGTAAAGCTGTGGGAGTACCGGGTACCCTCAAAGGCGTGGAGGTTGCCTTAGAGAAGTACGGAACCAAGAAGTTAGCCGAAGTGATCCAGCCAGCCATTGACCAAGCAGAGAAAGGAATTACTGTAAATTGGTCTATGGCCCAATACATAGGTGAAAACGCTGACAAACTTAAGCAGTACGGAACGGCTGCCGAAGTGTTTTATCCAGGCGGGGTTGCCAAGAAGGAAGGCGATTTCCTCGTACAGCCTGATCTAGCCAAAACTTTAAAGCTTATCCAAGAAAAAGGCACGGATGTATTTTATAAAGGGGAAGTGGGAGCAGCCCTGGTTGCTGAAGTGCAAAAACACGGCGGCACGATGACAATCGAAGATTTGAACAACTATGTGGTTAAAGAAAGAGAACCTGTAGTAGGAGAGTATCGGGGGTATCAGATAGCCTCGATGTCACCGCCTAGCTCTGGCGGACTTACCGTTCTTCAAATCTTGCAATTAATGGAAGGCTATGATGTGAAGAAAATGGGGGTCAATTCTGCAGATTACCTACATCGTTTGATCGAGGCTATGCATTTGGCTTATGCTGATCGCGCGGCTTACATGGCGGATGAGGACTTCTATCCCGTTCCGAAAAAGGGGCTGATCGATAAAGCCTACATTGATGAGAGAAGACAACTTATTAACCCAGCAGAAGCGAACGCCGTTGTTAAAGAAGGAAACCCGTGGAAGTATGAGGACGAGGATCTATCTGCTTTAGCTAAAGTGAAAGAAAAAGAAAACCCAACGGGTGAGACGACTCATTTCTCCGTAATGGATCAATGGGGTAACCTCGTATCGTATACAACGACCATTGAGGCTGTATTTGGTTCGGGGATCATGGTTCCGGGATATGGCTTCATGCTTAACAATGAGATGACCGACTTTGATGCGACACCTGGCGGCGTAAACCAAGTGGAACCAGGGAAGCGTCCACGAAGCAGTATGTCTCCAACGCTCGTCATTAAGGACGGCCAGCCCTTCATGGCTTTAGGGTCACCTGGCGGTCCAACCATTATTACATCGGTAGCGCAGACGATTATGAACGTCATTGACCATGATCTTAATATTCAAGATGCCATTTTGACACCACGAATCTATTCTAGCAATTATCCTGATGTTCGCTGGGAGTCAGGTATTGATCAAGACGTCATTCTTGAACTACTCGGCAAAGGACATCGATTTGAAGCAACTCCACAAAACATTGGAAATGTACAAGCGGTCATGTATGATTTTGAAACAGGAAAGATGTACGGTGGCGCGGATAATACGCGCGAAGGAACGGTTTTGGGCGTAGATGTCGTGAAGATCGTGATGGATAAGCCGAAAGCAACTGAGTCAGTAGGAAAAGGGGCATATACTTTGAAGGTGAACGGTTTGGCCTATCCGTTTATGGCTTCGCAATTACACATTCAGAATGGGATGAGCTATGTAGAAGCCGGTAAGCTTCTATTAGGATTAGGTGCGGAGGCGAAGGAATTAGCCGTTGTTCCAATCCTGGTGAATGGAGTAGAATTCCTTCCTGTAAGAGTGGTTGCGGAAGGTCTAGGATATAAGGTTTCCTGGAATAACGAGGATCGCGCCGTACTACTTGAAAAGGAAAAAGCGAAAACCACCACACCTGTACAAAACTATTATAGCGAGGATAAGTTTAAGATCACAAACTAGTAGTGCAACTGTCACTTCTCGAATCTTGTCGATTCGGTCGGAGTGACAGTTTTTTGTTTAGTTGAAACTTTCCTTTTAATAGACTGGTCTATTTCATTAAGACAACAAGAAGTCATCAAAGCCTTCGTATGATGCCCTCATTTTGCGAATATCGGGAACAGCGTACTATTGTGATGGTTCTTCACGATTTGAACTTAGCTTGTCTCTATGCGTATCATATTGTTGCCATCGAAAATCGTACCGTTTTCGCCCAAGGTAAACCTGAGGACATCGTCAATTGGGAGATGATACACAGGTATTTGGCATGGATTGCAATATAACGACCGATCCGCTCTTCGGTACTCCAATGTGTATTTCTTTTGGAAAAGGAAGGAAGATTAAGCCGAATTATCCAAAGGTAAATGCTTTAGGCTAATAAAGGGGGAGTGGCTGAATGCCAATTAGTCGGAAACAGTTGATTAATTGGCTGGCCGTTACCAAATAAAAAAAGAGTTGACATATTTTTCTCTGGTAAATTATAATAACGATGAACGTGATAATCATTTTCAATAAAATAGAAGCAATTTTTTTGTTTCTTAGTGAGAAAGATTATTATTATCTAAAAAGTACATAAGAACAAAGGAGAACGACTCATGCAGCATGCACTTATTCGTAGTATGATGGCCTTTACCCTGATCTTCGCTCTTATT
>JBEQAI010000364.1:0-3906 GCA_041640415.1 Ammoniphilus sp.
GAGCACCGCGTTGATGAGCAATGACTACTGACTCGTTGACAATGTGTTTGATTTGGGCGGGGCTGTATCCAATGGTGTCTAGCGCTGCTCGTTCAGGGGTTAAGCTAGTATCGTGCTTCACCTTTTTGAGGTAATAGTGGAAGACATCAAGACGCCCATCGTAGTCCGGGGTATCGACCCATAGCTTACGATCGAATCGGCCTGGTCGAAGAAGAGCAGGATCTAGAACGTCCGGGAGATTGGTGGCAGCGATGGTAAGGACGGCAGGGCGTTCTGCCTTTCTGCGTCGGAGTCCAAGCGATCGGAATAGTTTAGCCAGCTTAGAATTATCAATGTTTGGAGGATCCATCTGTAAAAGCAGCTCGTTGAGCAGTCCGGCTCCGCCCATGCCGAACATTCCACCGCCTCCGCCACCCGATTGCCGCTTCATGCCGATGGCATCAACCTCGTCAATGAAAATGATGCAGGCTCCATACACACTGGCAAGCTTCCTCGCCTTTTTGTAGAGACCCATCACCTTAAGATTGCCGACACCAAAGAACATGTTTTGGAAGCTGGGAGCGGAAGCGTAGGCAAAAGGCACTTGAGCTTCGTTCGCGATTACTTGAGCCAAATACGACTTGCCTGTCCCGGGTGGCCCACAGAGCAGCAGTCCCCGAATGGCTTCACCGCCCATTTCCTTAAACTCCTTAACACCTTTGAGCAGGGTCACGATCCGTTTGGCATTCTCCACAATTTCTGGATTGCCTCGATAATCATCCCAAGAGGAACCGGTTTCGCCTGGCAAAATCCAATAGGTACGTCCTCGGGCCAAAAACCAGAAGAGCGCCACAAACTGAATAATTAAGAACATCGCTGCAAACAGAAGCTGGAAAGCAAAGCCGAGAACTCTAAAGGTGATGTTCCAGATGGCTGGCCCACCTGCCCTTAGCAGCATAAAAATGATGAAGAAGACGGAGAACCGAAGCAAAATTTTACGCCACTTGATCCACTGGTACCTATTCATGTGTCCTCACTACCCTTTTGTCAGAGTATTTGCAAAAATAGTGTATGTGGATTTTATCATTCGAATGACTAGTATATTAGGGGCTGCTCGTCTCCTTTCTCAAATCGTTGGGCGCTTTTGCATTGATTGTTGTTTGTTGGACACACTGAATCAAAAAGGAGGTTGGGAATCGGATGCCTAATGCGTTTGAATTAATGAAAGACTTTTTTGAACCTTTTATGGATGGTGAAAAGAAGCCCCTGAACGTGGGTGAAGTCATGAATCTATGGTTTTATCTTAAGGGTTCTGAAGAAACGCTCCGGAACGAGCAAGTAGCTTTTAACGTGGTAGAAGATGAGGAATTGCGGAAACACTTCGAGGATGTGATCAATAATGTACATAAACCCATAATCGAAGAAATCAAAGAGTTCCTGACTAAAGAATCCGTCCCGTTACCTGAGACGACTCCCGATATTCCGCTGGGTGATTTTAGATCTGTTCCTATAGGTGCAAAATTAAGCGACGAGGCCTTTTGCAACCTACTGGAGTATAATATCATCCTTGGAATCAATTACGCCGTTCGAGGACTTACGGAATCTGTTCGTGCAGATGTTGGCTTAATGTTTTCCAAATTTCAGATGAGAAAAGTAGCGTTCAGTATTTCATTAAAGGAGCTTTCGATCAAACGAGGTTGGATAAAGATTCCTCCTTACTATAAAAGTTAAATCGCTCGCTGATTAAAACCGATCAATACTAGGTCGGTTTTTTAATTTCGCGTTTTCGTTTCGGTTATGGAGTGTGATTGTCCCAAGACATAAAACAGGAGAGTAACCTATATCTATATAGAGATATTCTGTCTTAAATCCTACAAGGCGGTGGAGCGATATGGCTGATCCACATACAAAAGCCACGTTTCAAGCACTTGTCGATGCAATCCTGCCAGCAACGTCCAAAATTATGGTACCTGACGGAAAAGAACGGGTGGCAGGGGCAAGCCATGTGTATCTTTATGAATTTGTAATACAGGAATTAGACCATTCCCACAAAATGGATATCCTATTTTCTAAAGCTACCGCACAATTGCTTGATGTCGCTGCAACCGAGCTTCTCATAAAAGGCTTAGCTAAACTCCCGCATCAAGGGAAGCCATTTCCCGGAGGTGGGCCGTTTTCTGCCCTTCTAAGGCATGACCGGTTAAGAGCGATTGACCTATTGGATCAACTAGATATCGAGCTTCATACGCTTCCCATTCCTTACAAAGACAATGCACCTCTTATTCTGACTATGATGAATTCGCTCAATCAAATCACTATGTTTGGTTACTACGCAGGATGGCGCGGCTATGGAACAGAACCTTATTCTTTTCCACAAAGCTGGATCCAAGTAGGATATCCGGGACCCGCGTTCGGGTACCGTGATTTTCGTGGATTTCTTTTGAAATTTCCGCAAAAGGGGGAAAAAGCCTAATGGCAAACCCGGATGTGATTGTCATTGGAGCGGGTGGTGGTGGTGCTGTCATAGCTAAAGAGCTCGGGGAGATGGGATTAAAAGTATTAGTACTGGAAGCTGGACCTTGGTATGGCAATAAACAATGGCCTCATCCCAATAAAGAGCCAGGTGCTAAAAACAGTTCTGATCCAGAGGATTTGGATGTGAAACTTTTTAGGAGATTGTTTGATAAGCAAGAACTGCACATGAATGACTTGATTTCAGGAAGAGTTCGATGGGGACCGGCGGACCGGGAGCGTCCACCTTGGCCCAGAACCCTCCTACAAAGAGGATTTGTCTGGCAAAATTCCGGTGTGGGTGGTAGTACGCTGCATTATCTTGCCAATTCACCTCGTGCCTTTCCGCAGGCCATAGATTCGAAGTGGCCGATCTCATATCGTGAACTGATACCCTACTATGAAAAAGTAGAGGAAACCTTACCGGTTAACTTTGCACCAACCACTTCGAAAGAAGAACTATTCTATTATGGTGCTCAAAAAGCAGGCTGGCGATTGATCCCGACGCTTGATGTGACAAGCCCAGGCTTTCGACCGCAGCCCAATGCAATATTGCTTCCGAATAAAGACCTTAACAACCCCAGCTATTCGTTAGAGCAATTATCTTGGATGGAAGGCTGCACACTTGCCGGCCATTGCATTAACGGATGCCCTCATGGCCCTTCGATGGAAAAGATCGCCAAGCGGTCAACGAACGTCAGCTATGTTCCGCTTGCGTTGAAAACAGGAAATGTCAGCATTAGGCCAAATGCATTTGCCATTAAAATCTTAACGGATGAACATGCTGTTGAGGGATGTCGTGCTATTGGAGTAGAGATTCGAGACACCTGGACAGGAGAGACAGAGGAGTTCAGGGCGGCTGCGGTTGTGATGTCAGCTGGTGCCGTGGAAAGCCCGCGACTTTGGCTAAACTCGGGACTGCCGCAAAATCCATGGGTCGGGAGTGGGCTCGTCAGCCATTATTTCGATTGGATAACAGGTATATTTGATGAAAAGAATGTTAATCCCTTTACCGGTCATACGTCAGGAGCAAGGTTGGATTTGCCTGGATTGGGATCCATGCAGGTAACGGGGGTTAGCCCAGGCTTATTTGCTTCAATGACCTATGGCTTAAGTGATTCAGGCTATAACTTCATGCATCCGCTGAAGCCTGGAATGCCATGGGAACTCCGCGGCCGTATCGCCGGAGCTGACCTGAAAGAGTTGATGTTCAACTATCGAAGATCGCTGAGCATTGCGGTTTTTTCAGATGACCAGGTGGACCGACGAAACGGGATTAAGGTAGACCCTACAACTCGAGATGAGCACGGTCCGATCCCGATAGTCAGCTATATTCCAACTACACGGTCGAAGAGAAATCGCAACCATTTAGTTAAACTGGCAGCTGAGATATTAAGACGAGCGGGAGCCGCAAAA
>JBEQAI010000365.1:0-3901 GCA_041640415.1 Ammoniphilus sp.
TTTTGAATCTGAGCGGCAGACGCTACAGATGTTCCGCCAAACTTTGCAACCTTCATGTTGATCCCCCAATTTGAATTTCTGAATAAACCTTATTATCTCTCTATTTTCCTTTCCTTGCAATCATTTTTCGGCGCGTTAAAGCAAAAACGCATTTTCCAATTGTATCCACCGGGTTATAATAATGATAAATTTATCTACTCGTAAATGGAGGTCTTTTTTTCTATGGTGCATGAAATCCCGGATCACCTTCGAGAAAACTTGCTTCTCTTATTCGTGGGATATAATCCAAGTATTCGATCGGGAGAAACGGGTCATCATTATGCAAACCCGCACAATCGCTTTTGGACCATTTTGCATCGTTCAGGTCTTACCTCGAGAAAATACACCGCACAAGAGGATCAGGACTTGTTGGACATAGGCTATGGTTTTACTAACATTGTTGCCCGACCTACCCGAACGGCTGCAGAGATTACCAAGGAAGAGTATAAAGAGGGAAAACGACTGTTGCAAGAAAAGATCTCTCTCTACAAACCTCAGATCGTCTGCTTTGTTGGCAAAGGAGTTTATGAACAATACAGCGGCAGACGTCAGGTGAGCTGGGGAATTCAACACCCTCCTGTGGTGGAGAATGTCATAGAATTTGTAGGGCCTTCCTCGAGCGGCTTAGTCAGGATGAGGATCGAGGAAATTATCGATATCTATCGGGAGTTAGCCCATCTGGTCATCCAAAAAAGCCGGAGTTGAGCTTGGCGGAAGCCCACTTCTCCGGTCTTAGTGTTTTAAGTATGATGTTTATCTTCTGTCTTTTTCTTTTGTCGTCGAACCAGCCACCAAACGAGTCCCCCTAAAGGTAAATAAATCAGCACGATAAAAGGGAGATAGGTGGCTAAAAGCACCATAAGCTGTACAAAGAGATCGCCCACCCCGCCAAGGGATTGGACAAACCCTTCACGCGCCTGCAACCAAGGCTTATCCTCCACGTAATTCACTGCTTTCACTTCTACTAGAGTAAGGTTAATAGTAGATAGACTAGCAAGATGATCTAGGACTCGATTCTTACCTTGCAGGGTTTCGATTTCCCCACGAATGCGAAACAATTCTTGTTGAATACGCAAAATATCTTCCATCTTATCGGCTTTATTTAAAAGCTTTTGTACGGCTTCCTCCTGTAAAGACAGGTTCTTGATGCGGGCTTCATTATCATAAAACTGTTCTGTGACATCTTCACCTTTTTGTGCGATCATGACCGACTTTCCAATCTCTTGCAGCTGTTCGATGATCGATGAATAATGGGCTTGTGGAACACGCAAGACAAACGAGGCTTCTCGTTCGTTTTCACGATATTGATGCACGGAGGATGAGTGAATATACCCTCCAGAGCGGTCAACGAGCTGATGAACTAATTGTAAGGCAGGGTCAAGCTCGGTTACCTTTTGCCTAATATCAGCCTCTTTAATTATTTTCCTTTGAATCACAGCAGAATCTGCTTTTGGGGCCTCTCCTTCGGAGTATCCTGTGGGAGATACTTCAGGAGCTGATGAGTTCGATGTGGCTTGATCTGCTGCGTGTTCAAGATAAGCCCCCTCTTTACTCTGCTGTTCGTTTCCACACCCTACGAGCAAGGCGACAATAAGTAAGATAAAGCCGATGGCCTTCCAGTTTCTGTTTATCATATTAACCTCCCTTTTTATGTCTATATAAGTATGACGAGAACCAAGACCAAAAGGTTTTAATGTTTTCCAATTTTTTTCTAATGAACCTTTTAACCGGGTTTGACATAATGAGAGCAAATCTTATAGAAACAGGATTGAGGTCATATGTCGAATCTAGAACATAACGTGAAGCGTTGGGAGCAAAAAAAGAAAAAGGCCCAATTACAGACAATGGTTGCTGGAATCGTGTTTTTGGGGCTTCTTAGTGGCATTATAGGGAATATGACAGCGATGTTTACGTTCTCCTCTACCTTTCCACTGCTGAAAATCAGTTTACTCGCAGTAGGGGTTCTTATCTTTTTGTTTGTTTCTTTATCCTCGTGGACCAACTATTCGTTTCTCTATCATTATTTTTCAAGCCAATGGGTACATAAAAGTCGCCCTGATGACCTCAAGCTCTTGACAGGAACATTGGAATACATGGATCATGTACATATGCCTTACGCGGGTGTGTTTAAACGCATACAACTTCGATTGAAAAATGAAGAGGTTGTCACTCTGTATGTGAAGCCCACTATCATAAAAGGGATAAAACCATCAGAAACGGTAAGAGTGAAAAGCTATCATTTGTTTGTCGTAGATGTTTACCGTTAGAATACGGAGGTATCCTATGTATACTGATGCTCATCTCCACCTGGACCAATATCCCCGAGATAAGGTAGATGACCTGATCGACACATGGAGAAAACAGGGAGTGCAACACGTGTTGGCCGTATCTACCAACCTCGAGTCCTCCTACCAAACCCTTGAACTACGAGAAAAGTACCCTGATTTTGTTTATGCAGCTGTAGGCTATCATCCTGAGCGCCTTCTTCCAACGGAGCAAGAACGTAGCGAGATGAGGAACCTAATTCGTCATGAACGGTACAAGATTGCGGCTATAGGTGAAGTCGGGTTGCCCCACTATCGGTTTCAGGGAAAAGAGCAACAGGATCTTGATCCTTTCCTGGAGGTATTAGCCGAATTTGCGGACCTCGCTGTGACAACCCGTCTTCCACTCCTTCTGCACGCGGTTCATGATAAGGCCCAACTAACTCTGTCATGTCTACTCCGGCACGGGGTCAAACAAGCACATTTCCACTGGCTTAAAGCCCCTCTAGATGTCGTACAAGACATTATCGAGTCTGGGTATTATATTTCGGTAACCCCCGAGGTTTGCTATCGAGCACGGGATCAGGAGTTAGTAAGACACGTGCCCCTCTCACAGCTGCTAATGGAAACAGATGGGCCTTGGCCTTATGAGGGCCCTTTTAAGGGACGATCAACAAGTCCTATGTTCCTTAAAGAGGTAGCCGCTAAAGTTGCTCAGATCCATGGACAAACGCCAGAAACGGTACTCCAGGCTTGCTGGGATAACCTAGGCAGATTGCTTCGGCATACGTGAAAGGGTCCCTGTGAAGGGACCCTAGTGAGTTTCAATGTATTCAAATAGAAAGGACTGTCCGTTGCGATAAAACCTCGGATCGTAGATCCCAAACTTCCCATCTTTCATTACCACAACCACAAAAGGTGCCCATTGATACAAGGTTCTTGCTCGAGCATTTTCCTCAAACAAACGGTCTAGGCTTACATCAGCTGTATCTAATACAACTTCCAGTCTAGGCTCGCCCCAACTTGTAGCTTTGGATATTTCTACTTGTTGTTCCTTTTTTCCAATAATCTTAAAGTTCCAAGGAACAAATTCAGCAGATAAAGCTATCTGGTCGTACTCCCCCTTCGCCTGCTGATAGATAGTAAAGCCGTGTGCAGATTGTATCAAAAAATGTAAAACGATAAGGACTCCTACGCCCTTGAATACGGTAGCGGTAGAGAACTTCTTTAATCTGCTTACAAGAAACCCGCCAAGAATAATCGCCCACACCACAAAGTCGATAATGGGAATGGTGCCAAAAGTCAGACGGACCGAAGAGAAGGGTTCCAGATAGCCTGTTCCCCAGGCGTTAAAAATGTCACTGGTATTATGGATGAAAACAGCAAGTAATCCCGTGTAGAAAATTCGTTTGTCTTTGACCTTCCATATGGAATAGCAAACTAGGGAGATGAGAAGCGCCCAAACCGGAACGAGAAAGATAGAATGGGTGATGCCTCGATGCCACATGAGATACATCCCTTCTTGATCCCACCATTGGGAAACAACATCGATATCCGGTATCTGACTCCCGACAATGGCGGTAAAGAGTAGGGAACGG
>JBEQAI010000366.1:0-3889 GCA_041640415.1 Ammoniphilus sp.
ATAGATAACGAAAAGGATAAGGACTGCAAAAAGATAAAGAAGAACCCTCGAAAGCCACCTGCCGGCTTGACCTGGGGGTTTGGGTTGCCTTCCGCGCCTTAAGTTCACCATCTGTTCTTCTGGCGGGAGCTGCGGGAAATCCGTTTTCACTTGCCCAAGCACGACCTCTGGATCTAATCCAACAGCCTCCGCATAGCTTTTGACGAATGCTCTTGCGTAGAAATGACCAGGCAGCGCATCAAGATTTCCATCTTCAATGGCTTCTAAATACCGTCGCTGGATCTTCGTTATCCGTTGTATATCTTCAAGGGTGTAATCCTTTTTTAGTCTTGCTTCTTTTAGCATTTCACCCAACTCATTCACGGTTTCACCTCTTCCCACATTCTTATGTTAAGTCGAATCCGGTGAAACTCGACTCGACTAATTCATATGTAATTTCTTCTTCTGGATGACTGCGCAATTCGATGATGTAGTCAAAATCATCTAAGGAATACTCCGTTTCCCTGACAAAGATATCCGGATGCTCAATCACTTTAGGTGCTGGGAAATGCAGAACCTCTCTCATCAGAGAATGGTGCTTTTCCGTTGAGCGCATTGTAGAGACAATGCCGTCGATAAAAAAGACGCTTTCCGCGACAATCTCGTCATTGGCTAACTGATTGCGGACCGTCTGCCTTAGGAGTGTAGACGAAATAAAAATCCATCTCTTGTTCGCGGACACACTTGCGGCAACCATCGATTCGGTTTTGCCCACGCGCGGCATGCCTCTGACCCCAATAAGCTGATGCCCCTCTTTTTTGAAAACTTCAGCCATAAAGTCAACCAAAAGCCCGATTTCATCTCTTGTAAAGCGGAACGTCTTCTTATCCTTCATGTCTCGTTCAATATATCTACCATGTCTTACAGCTAAAGTATCCATAATGGTAGGAGGACGCAATGCTGTAATGGTAATATTTTCGACCTTGCGAAGAATATTCCCGAGGAGCTCAATTTTCTTCTCATCGTCCGTTTGCAGAAGCATCCCTCTGCGTTTCGTTTCTACACCATTAATGGTAATGATATTAATGGTAAGCATACCAAGTATGGATGCGATATCTCCAAGCAATCCCGGTCTATTTTTATGAATTTCATATTCAAGATACCAATCTTGGGTTTCCATCATATTATCCCCCTAATTCCCATGAATCATGTAGCGAAACGTAAATCTGGAAAGCGGAAACGATTCTTTTGGAAAGTATATCATATTTCTTTTCATACATCCCCCATTTTATTTGTTTTCGGGTACGGATTTCAACCTTTCGTTGAAAAAAAAGAAAAAACCCCCTTCTGGGGGCAATACCTGACACTTTAATGGGACACACGTCCCTCCCTGAGTAATGACCGCAGGCAAAATAACCTGCTCACTAATTAATATGAGAAGATATAGCCCCGTTTATTCAAGTATACCAACCCCCATTTGGACTAATAACTTGACCGGTTATGTAGGCTGCCTCGTCTTGGATGAGATACCAGACCAATGAAGCGATCTCTTCAGGTTTTCCTAACCTACCCATCGGGATCTCATCCGCAATCATTCCTAACTCCTCAGAGGAAAACTGGCGCTGCAGAAGCTTCCCTTCAATGGCTCCGGGTACCACCGCATTGACGGTAACCTGACTTGGTGCCAACTCTTTGGCCAGTGCCTTGGTGAAAGAAAGAAGAGCTCCTTTTGTCATTGAATAAAGAACCTCGCACGATGCCCCTGTCATCCCCCAAATAGAGGAAATATTGATAATTCTTCCGAACTGCCTTCGCACCATATAAGGCGTAAACATCTGAGCCAGAAGGAAAGGAGCCCTAATATTAATTTGGTAAAGCTGCTCCACATCCTCAAGCCTTGTCTCCGTGAACAGCCCATAATGCGTCATGCCAGCGTTGTTTACAAGCACATCCGGCATCCGTGACATCGTTCTCGCCATTTGATGGATCTCATCTACATGGGTCAGGTCTGCTTGAAGCAGGACGACATGGACTCCATATTGTTCGCAACGATCTTTTACCTGTTGGATTTCCTCATAGCCTTTTCTGTAATGCAGGTACAAGTGATATCCTTTTTCCGCTAACAACAGCGAAATGGCTGAACCAATACCCCCGCTTGCGCCTGTAATAAAGGCCCATTTTTCCATACTTTATCCCTTCTTTCCCCAGACCCAAAGAGAAAAAGAGGGAGAATGTCCCTCTTTTTCTCCACCTCTATGCTACTGCTTTTGCAATGGTTTGACAATTGATATACTGAGCTGACTTTCATGGATATGATCTTGCAACCTCTGGTTAACATCTTCTAGGGAAATTTGTTCAAGAGTCGGGACAATATGAAACAAGTCCGTTTCGTTAAATTTATATTTGGTAAAGGAGTTTGCAATAAACTCGATGGAATTCAAAGAGCGCAAGAATGAACCGATTTTCTTTTTTCGATTCAGCTCAAATTCATCCTGCTTTATCCCTTCGCTCTTGGCTTTTTCTAGTCCCTCTGTAACCAATTGCACGAGCTTCTCCGGATCGGGTGAGTCGCCGCCTATAACAGAAAAGCCATATTGCGTCTCCCCACTGTAATCTGTACCAAACGTATCGTTGATTAAACCCTGATCATATAGCTTTTGGTAGAGATCAGAACTTTGTCCAAGCAGTATGTCGAGCATAAGCTGCGTTGTCATTTCTCTTTTGAGAAGCTCATCCCCCGTTAGGCCCACTACTCCTTCTTTGTACCCAAACATGACCTTAGGCATCGCTACGGACATTTCCCTGATCGTTTGGCGCTTGTGGACCGTCTTAGGCTCTTCTTCAAAAAAACGCTGAATGTCCGGTTGGCGAACATAGGACTTCTTATTTTGGTTTTCTCTTACCAGAGCCATGATTTCTTCCGGCTTCACTGCCCCGACGATGAATAATAACATGTTACTTGGATGGTAAAAGGTTTCATAGCAGGTATAGAGCATTTCTTTCGTAATCTCGGAAATCGAAGGAACTGTTCCAGCAATATCAATTTGTACCGGATGCTGATGATACATATTATCAATTAATCCGAAATACACTCTCCAGTCTGCATTATCATCGTACATCTTGATTTCTTGCCCAATAATCCCCTTTTCCTTCTCTACATTTTCGTCGGTAAAGTAAGGACTTTGGACAAAATCGAGTAGTGTAGTCAAGTTCTCGCCTACGTGTCCGGTTGAGGAAAATAGATAAGCCGTCCGATCAAAGCTCGTAAAGGCATTAGCCGATGCCCCATAGGTTGCAAATTTATTAAAGACGTCGCCTCCTTCTTCTTCCTCAAACATCTTATGCTCAAGGAAATGGGCAATCCCATCCGGCACTTTTACAACGTCTTTTCCTGGAACCTGAAAGTGATTATCTATTGACCCGTACTTTGTGGTAAAAGTAGCATAAGTTTTGCTAAAACCATGCTTCGGCAGGATATAGACATCCAAACCATTTTCTAGCTGTTCATGATACAACGTTTCTTTCAGCTGATCATATCCGATTTCTCTCATCCTTCGGCCCCCTCCTTATCTCTTAAGAAATATATCGTGTCAATTTCAACCTTGTTTGCGATCTGAATAATGTCTTCCTTCGTTACCTTCTCAATTCTTTCCAACATCTCTTCTAAAGATTTTACTCGTCCGCTTAATCTTCCGTTATATAAGAAGTCAATCATGGTCCGCGCATTATCTTGAATTTCAAGAAGTTGATTTTTTAAGGTCGCTTTCGTTTGAGACATCTCTTGCTCACTTATAACTCCATCTTTAAGCTGCTGAAGCTGTTCTTTCATAATGGTGACGGCTTGCTCGTATTTGTCAATTTCAATTCCGGACATGAGCATGAGAATTCCCTTCTGACTCTCCAGACGAGA
>JBEQAI010000367.1:0-3878 GCA_041640415.1 Ammoniphilus sp.
CCCTTATCATTGATTGTAATCAGAGGTGATGGGTGCTGATCAAAAATAAATTCAAGATCTTTTATGATAGTCATCGAATCCTCCTGAGTATTGAGTGACGTAACACATAGAAGTAAAGCAAAAAGCGTACCAACTCACACAAGGATCAAACCTCCAAATTCCATAGGAATATGACAAAAAAACGGCAAATCAGAACGAAAAATCGTCCGTTGTGCCGTTTTTTTGTCAATTTTTCTCGCTAAGAACATACCGAATGACCCGATTCGTCAAATTTAGCTTATGGGATAACAGCTTTCGGTTTCCGTTGGTTTCCAAAAGACCTTTTTGTATAATCTTGCGACCTACTTCTGTTTCAATTTTTCTGATTTTTTTCATGACCTCATGGTAGTTCAGCTCATCAACGGAAGGCAAACGATGCACGAATCTCTCAATAAACTGATCAATTTCTCGATCGATTCCATCCACTAACGGAACGGATGGAATGATAGAGGCTAACTTTTCTTTTTCCCCAAGCATGACGGGTAGATGTTCCGATCGGATGGTCGTACAGTCATGGATGGCAATGGTCTGGTTTAAGATATTAATTAACTGGCGGATATTGCCTGGCCAAGCATATCCTTTTAACACGTGTAAGGCACTTGAATCGATTCCGATTCTGCCTTCATATTTTTTCTCCAGGTAATGGTGACAAATCAGGGGGATATCCTCTGCGCGTTCTCGGAGAGGAGGAAGATCAAGCTTAACGCCTTCTAATCGATACAAAAGGTCGGACCTGAAACGATGCTTTTCTACTTCTTCTTCCAGATTACGATTAGTTGCTGCGATAAACCGAATATTGCTCGTTAAAGGAGTCTCGCTGCCTATGCGCATGAACTCCCCGGTTTCCATTGCCCGCAGCAGCTTGACTTGAATAGCGAATGGAGACTCACCGATTTCGTCAAGAAAAAGGGTTCCTTGATGGGCGAGTTCGAAAAAACCTTTACGTGTCTTGACGGCATGGGTAAAAGCGCCTTTTTCATGACCAAAAAGTTCACTTTCCATTAAAGAATCGGGGATAGCTCCACAGTTAATGCCAATAAAAGGGCCCTGTGCCCGCATGCTGGTCCCATGGATAAAACGAGCCATCAATTCTTTCCCTGTGCCTGTTTCCCCTTGGATGAGAACATTAATGTTCTTTTTAGCCAATTTATAAGCGATAGACATCAGATTAGCCAAGGGACTAGAAGGAGAGTAATAAATTCCATATTGCAGTGCATTAAAAGACAAATCCTGCGGATCTTGGACGAAGAAAGAGTCTAGGATCGGATTAATAACACTTTCAAGTGCATCCAGATCATCAAACGGTTTTTCCAAATAGTCTTTTGCGCCGTTTTGAATGGCGGTGATCGCTGACTGAATGGTACTATAACCGGTCATGATGATGACCTCGCAGGCTGGATATCTTTCTTTGATTAAGGTTAGAAGCTCCAGGCCGTTGGCGTCTGGAAGCTTTAAGTCTACCAAGGCAAGATGGAAGAGGGTAGATGGATCTGCGAGAATGGCTTGAACCTCTTTTCCGCTGTTGGCGATCCGGACTTCGCAATGTTTTCCTTCTAGCAGATAGGTGAAAAAGGAGGTGACTTCTACTTCGTCGTCAATTACAAGTACATGTCTGGTTTCTGTCATTATTCAATCTCCTTGCCTGATATGGGGAGCATGATAGTAAATTCGGTATACTCTTGCTCTTTGCTCTCTACCTTGATTTGTCCATTGTGGGATTCAACGATCCCTAAACTGACGGAAAGTCCTAATCCGGTTCCCTTAAGATTCTCCTTGGTGGTGAAGAAGGGATTAAATATCTTGGCCAGATCTTCTTCCTTAATGCCTGAACCGTTGTCATGGACCGAGATGGTGATAAAGTGCTCCTCATCGATTAACAATAAGTCTGTTTTTACTTGGATTAGACCATTATCCTTGCCCTGTAAGGCATCTCGGGCGTTCAGGAGCAGGTTAATCAGAACTTGTTCAATTTGCTGGCGGCTTCCTTTTAATTGAGGGAGCCTCGGGTTCTTGCTGATCTCGACCTTTACCCCCGACACTTTTAATTGATAGCCAATCAGGCCGCATACATCGTCAATGAGGCTGTCCACATCCATTTCTTCGAAGCGGTACTCATCCTGTCTGCTGAAGGTGAGAAGATTTTGGATAATTCTTTTGCTGCGAACGCCGCATTGATAGACGTCCTGGAGCATCCGGCTCGATCTTTCGTTCACCGTTTCCCTCAGCAGCAGCTGGGTGTTTCCGAGGATAGCTGTCAGCGGACTGTTCAGCTCGTGAGCAACGCCCGCTGCCATTTCTCCGATTGCGGCTAACTTCGCAGATTGGATAAGCTGGGCTTCAATTTTTATTTTTTCGCAGACATCCTTATATAACAGGATATTTTCGATGGCCACGCCAGCATAGTCAGCCACACTTCTAAAAAAATGCCCTTCCTCTTCGGGATAGGAATGGTGGCTAAGCATGGTGAGAAATCCGAAGGCCTTATCGGAATGGCTGCGTAAGAAAACCGAGGCCATATCGTAATTAGGAAATTCTTGTTGTAGCAGTTGATTTAAGCGTTTGACAGACAGCTTATCGTCCTTATTCCAGGGCCGATGCATTGACCAGGTGGTCCCTCCCGTCATCTCCATAGGGGCTATATAAAAGGATAAGGAAGAACGGTCAACTAATGTCAAAACAAGCTGCTTAAAGCTAATAACAGGGATTAACTGGGCTGCTATATATTCCGTAACCTCTTCCCAAGACATGTTTACATGAATCCGTGTCAGTTGGTTTAATACTTCTAGCTGCTTATTTTTTCGCTGCATCTCATGAACCAAATGGGTGAGTTCAACGTAATAGTTTTTTCTGGAAGATTGAATACCTGTTAGTTTTTCAAGCAACTCAAGCTTCTTATCCATGAGATCCTCCGCGGAGAGCCTGCTTGAAAAGGATACTTACCTCTTTTTCGGTAAGATCGCGCGGGTTGGTGATCATGCAGGCATCCTGTATGGCATTGCGGCTGAGGGCTTCGATTTGACCTTCTTGTAATCCGAGGATTGATAAGGATTCTGGGATCTCTAGATCCCTTGAGATTTCCTTGACCGCTTTGACCGCACTGCGAGCAGCTTCGCTTAAGCTCATTCCCGCGGTGGAGATTCCAAATGCTTCCGCCATCTGCTTGTACTTATGGGGGCATGCAATCGCGTTGTATTCCATGACATAAGGAAGCAGTATCGCATTGGCCTCGCCGTGGGGCGTATCCAGAAAACCGCCAAGCTGATGGGACATAGCGTGTACAGCGCCAAGAATCGCGTTGGAGAAGGCAATGCCAGCTTGCAGGCTCGCCATGGCCATAGCCTCTTTGGCCTCTTTGTTATAACGGCTGGCTGTAGAGGGTCGCAAATACTGGGAGATCAGCTTTATGGCATGGAGGGAATAGCCTTCAGTTAAGGGTGTAGCAGCGAGTGAGATGTAGGATTCAATGGCATGGGTCAATGCATCCATGCCGGTATTGGCAGTCAAACGGCTATCTTTGCTCATGAGCGTTTCGGGATCCACAATGGCGATATCTGGGATGAGTGACTTGGATACGATTGTCATTTTAAGCTTACGCTTAGAATCTGTTATGATCGAGAATTGAGAAACTTCCGATCCTGATCCGGCCGTAGTGGGAAGAACCACGATAGGGGGGAGCGGACGCGAGATCTTATCCACGCCTTCATAGTCGTGAATAACTCCTCCATTGGTAGAGAGCAGGGCTACGGCTTTTGCCGCGTCTAAGGCACTGCCGCCGCCGATCCCTAATACAGCATTACAGTGACTATCTTGATATTCTAGTAAACCTTTGTCAATTTCAT
>JBEQAI010000368.1:0-3870 GCA_041640415.1 Ammoniphilus sp.
ATCCTCTATGTACCGATAAGCCGCTTCCTTCGTTTGGAAGTGAGCATCCGATAAGTCTTCATCAAGCACCCACTCATTTTTATCTAAAAAATAAACCTCAACATCCCAGGTCTTGTCTTCTTCTAACCGAACATCTATCTCCACTTTCTTTTTTGGCATAATATCCTCCTTTATTCAGGTGAGCAAATGTTTTGCAGAATTAAGTTTAATATGCCTAGCGTGGCTTCACCTGATCCCCAAAGTCCCACATCCCAAAGTCCCACACAGTACTATTATACCGTTTTGTGGACAAACTGGTATATGACGGACATTTCCTCATCCGGACCAACGAATCGTATCCTAACTACAAACAAGGAAGGAGATCACTATGATACCACCTGTAACTCGCATACCCCATCTCTGGGATTCATTATCTAAGCCACGCCAATCCAATTCAAAACCACCACGACATATCCCCAAAAATCCCAATCAAGCTGCTTCTTCACGATTTCAGCTAAAAGTTGCTAATTCTATAGTAGGGCAAACAATAGACATTAAGATATGAGGCTGCTTAAGATACTCATTTCAGCTCAAAATCGATTTTAGTGTATCATACAGACTCTTCTCGGCCGCAGCCATACCCCAAATCCAATTCAAGCATAATAGGACAATGATCACTCCCCATCACCTGCGAATGGATGTGGGAATCCCTCACCTTTTCTTTCCAGCGGTCAGATAGAATAAAATAATCGATGCGCCAGCCTATATTCCGTTCTCTAACTTTGGCCATATAGGACCACCAGGAATAAACATCTGTACGGTCCGGATACAGGTAACGGAATGTGTCTGTAAATCCGGACTCAAGCAGGTGAGTCATTTTCCCCCTCTCTTCTTCCGTAAATCCTGAATTTCCTTTATTAGTTTTTGGGTTTTTCAAGTCGATCTCCTGATGAGCCACATTAAGATCCCCGCAAAGGATTACGGGCTTTTTCGTGTCCAGTTCAAGCAAATAGTTACGAAATAGATCTTCCCATCTTAAGCGATAAGGGAGTCTGGCTAGGTCTCTTTGGGCATTTGGAGTATACACATTTACCATGTAAAAATCCGCAAACTCTAAAGTAATAGCCCTTCCCTCAGCATCATATTCCTCAAAGCCTATCCCATACCGAACCGAGATTGGCTCCTCCTTCGTAAAAATAGCCGTTCCGGAATAGCCTTTTTTAACCGCATAGTTCCAAAACTGAAAGTAGCCTTCAAGATCGAGGGAGATCTGTCCCTCTTGTAATTTAGTTTCTTGTAGGCAGAAGATATCTGCATCTACATCCTTAAAGTAATCCAAAAAGCCTTTCGCCACACATGCCCGCAGTCCATTTACATTCCAAGAAACGAGTTTCATTTTGATGTGCCTTGTCTCCTTGCCGCTTAAATTTTACAAGAATCATTTTAGCCCAGCTATCTTCCCTTTGTACAGACTATAGGTTGTAAGATCTTCTTACAAACCACACGAAGTCGTACAATCCATTGATCCTTCTAAACGGTGAAAAGTTTGGTTATACCATCGAAAGGCAGGCTGGCAGGGAAAAGATCTTTGCCTATTGCCGCACCAAGCGCTACAATGCTTACAGGGGAAAAGAACAGTCAGTTATCGTAAGCGAACCCATTGATTGATTGATTGATTGATTGATTGATTGGATAAAGGCAACTAGCTGACGAAGCTAGCTGCCTTTTTTGTTAAGGGGAAGTAAAATTTCAACCGTGGTCCCTTGACCGACAGTACTTTGAACAGAGATCTCACCCTGATGCTTCTGGATAATCTGCTGGCTAATCATGAAGCCCAGGCCTGTCCCATTAGGCTTCGTGGTATAGAAGGGCTGCCCCAGTTTAGCCAGTTGATCTTGTGGTATTCCGCTCCCTTGATCTATAAAACGTATTCCTAGGGTATTTTCATCGGTTTTCCGGACATGGATCTGGATGATTCCCCCATCAAGCATCGCTTCAATCCCATTTTTTAGGAAATTGATAAAAACCTGCTTAAGTTGATTCTCATCACAGAGAATAGGCGGAAGGCCCGGCTCAATGTAGGTATCAATCTGAACACTTTTCATATTCGCCTCGGTCTCCAGTAAGGCTTTAACATGATCCATCACATGTTGGATCTCCCTACAGTCTAATCGGGCTGCCTGTGGCTTAGCCAAAAGAAGGAGTTCGCTTAAAATCATTTCAATCCGTGTAAACTCAGAAGAAATAATGTCGTAATAGTGCATTTTACTTCCAAAGTCCTCTTGCATCAGCTGGAGAAATCCCTTGATGGCCGTTAGCGGATTTCGCACTTCATGGACGATACCCGCTGCCAATTGGCCCGCTAGCGCTAGCTTCTCAGAATGCTGAAGGAGCTCCTGGGTTCTCTTTTTTTCGGTAATGTCCCGGCTCACCCCTATTATTTTCTCCATTTCCCCTTCTTCATTGCGGACCGCTGTGATCCTGGTTTCGAACCAGATGTAATGACCATTCCGATGACGAACCCGACATTCAAAAAGTCCTGTATCCGAGTGCTTGAGACTCCTAGCCACATTCAAGTTCCGAGCATCATCGGGATGCCAGAATTGATGTGTCCTTTTGCCGATATACTCTTTTTCTTGATAACCTAGCAGCGTTGTGATCACGGGGGAGACGTATTGTGTAATCCCATCAGGTGTCACTACCGAGATAAGGTCCTGTGTATTTTCGGATATAAGCCGATAGAGCGTTTCAAACTCGTATCGTTTTTTGCTTTCTAGTTTAAATTCGGTAACATCCTTCGCAATGCCATGAATCCCTGCGATCTCACCTTCTATAACAATAGGAACATTGGTGATCCTCAAAAGGACCGTATGTCCTTGCTTATGGACAATGGCAAGTTCATAATGCTGGGGAGTGCCTTTCAGCGTCTGATCAACATGGTAGTGCAGCAGACTCAAGTGGTCTGGTACCACAAGCTGAGTGAAGCTCTCGAGCTCTTCAGCTATATAACCCGTTACTTTTTCGCACGAGTCATTCGCGTGGAAAAGTCTTCCACCCAACGTCAAGGAAAACACGAAGTCTGGATGATGTTCAAATAGGGATTTATATTGCTGCTGACTTTCCTGTAGCCGTTGTTCCGCTCTTTTCCTTTCTGCTATATCCTCTATTTGAGCAATAAAAAAAGTCGGATCACCCTGTTCGTTGCGTACTATTGATCCGCTTAACAAGACCCAAACAAGATGGCCGGATTGATGGATGTACCTTTTTTCCATCTGATAGGAATCCCTTATCCCGATAAGGAGTTGTGAGGCGTAGTCCATATCAAGTTCTATATCTTCATGGTACGTAATCTCCTGAAACGTCTTCGTCAGCAATTCATCTTCAGAGTAACCCACGATTTTACATAATGAGGCATTGACTTTTAACCACTTGCCATCCAACCCAACTAACGCCATCCCGATAGGCGCATGGTTGAACGCATGGATAAACAACGAATCTGCTTGCAAGCTTAGATCGCTCATTATTGCAGGTCCTTTCTACCCTTAAATTCATTTTCCTTATTTCTATTTTACAGTTAAATCCTGGTTATTCAATACCGGAATACAAGGAATACAAATCTGCCTTTGGCATGAAGAAGGATTTCCAGGGCAGATTAAAGCGGGGAGGTGTTTGAATTGCTTACGCAAGAACCTAAGCAGAACCTGGTGCCAGTACCCATTTGGCGGTGCAGAAACAGCGAATGTAAGGCGTTCGTGCGAGAAGAGCTGGCTGCTTCTCCCTCGCCTGCATGCCCTTTATGCAACGGTCCTACGATTCGTAGCATGAAACACTTGCCTGAGCTTGTAAAGAAATATAAAAAGCCCAAATGATACGCATATGGGCTCATTGATG
>JBEQAI010000369.1:0-3839 GCA_041640415.1 Ammoniphilus sp.
TGGTTAAAGACGAACTTTAGAAAAAGCCGTGTTAAATTAAAGTCGTGCTCAAAAAATGCAATAAAGACACGGCATAAGAAAAAATTTCTTCGATCCGGGTTAATTATTCATGACTGGCGAAAAGAAATGAATGCCATAAAAGCAATCTCCCCGAAGCGTCGTCCTATAATTTGCGGTGTCTATCATAGTGATTTAAAAATAAGAAGCTCAGATTCTCCAGAAGCGATCAAATTCAAAAGGGAAGTACTCCAGATTGCCAATGCCACGACGGACGTCTTCTTCCATATGAATCTCAAACAGCCAGATTTTATCCCTAAGCTCAACTGCAAATACGTTCCTATTCCTCTCATCGTAAGAAAAGTGGAGCAAAGCCCTCAAAAAGTGAGAAAAAAGCTAGGCTTAAAAAAAAATGAACGATTCATCCTTTTGCAAATGGGAGGAGG
The DNA here is from genome assembly GCA_041640415.1 of Ammoniphilus sp. Classification (GTDB taxonomy): domain Bacteria; phylum Bacillota; class Bacilli; order Aneurinibacillales; family RAOX-1; genus YIM-78166. Next base: position 444 of record JBEQAI010000369.1, read on the forward strand.
AAAAGGAAAATATCAATATAAGCATGTCAACAAGTGGTATAAACTCATCGATAAGCTCAAAATAGACTATCGGATCGTAATTGCAGGGCAATTATCCTCTAAGAGAAGATACCGGTTCAAGAATCCAAGGATTGTCCACGCACCACTCTTTGCAAATGGAAGGGACTTGATTAATGCAGCAGACATTGTCATATCGAAACCCGGAATGGGAATCCTAACGGACTGCATCGCCTCGAAAAAACCTCTCCTGCTGCTGCCTGCTGATAGCAAAGAGCGAACCGTAAAAAACCAAATGTTAAGGGACTTGATCGGGAGCGACCTTTGTCTCATTGACGACGAAATGGATGCAGGAGATCTAAAACGAAGAATTGAGGAAGTGGAGAAAAACAGCAGTCTCTTTACTCGAGGATATTCCAAGGTTCCCACCAATGGGGCAGAAATAATAGGTAGGTCGTTACTGAAACTTTATAAGAAAAAACCCTCACAGCTTCGATCCATATATCCAAAACTACTAAAGCTTACTCCTTACAGTGTAGACTGAAAACATACAGAGGCAGACCAAATACTGGTTTGCCTTTTATTATAGATTCCTTAATGACTTAAAATAACTTATCGTCTTACTCAATCCCTCCTGTAGCCCAATCTTGGGCTCCCACCCAAGATTCGCTTTTGCTAGTGAAATGTTTGGCTTTCTTTTTCTAGGATCATCTTCAGGCAAAGGCTTAAATAGAAGCTTTGATTTTGAGCCTGTAAGACTAATAATTTGTTCTGCCAATTCAAGCATCGTAATTTCTGTGGGATTCCCTAGGTTCAATGGCCCACAAAAGCCTTTATCCGTGTTCATCATCCTGATGATGCCTTCAACTAAATCATCTATGAAACAAAAAGATCTCGTTTGCGTTCCATCTCCGTAAATCGTTATCTCTTCCCCTTTCAATGCCTGAACAATAAAATTGCTGACAACTCGACCATCATACGGATGCATCTTCGGTCCATAGGTATTAAAGATGCGAATAACCTTGACATCTAGGCCGTATTGGCGGTGAAAATCAAAGAATAAGGCTTCTGCGCAGCGCTTTCCCTCATCATAGCAGCTTCGTACTCCAATTGGATTTACATTTCCGTAATATTCTTCGGTTTGGGGATGCACTAAGGGATCTCCATAAACCTCTGAGGTAGATGCATGTAATACTTTAGCCTTTAAATAGTAAGCTAAATCAAGAACATTGATAGCCCCGAGTACGTTTGTCTTTATCGTTTTTATCGGATTATGCTGATAGTGGATCGGACTTGCTGGACAAGCCAAATTATAGATTTCATCTACTTCAAACAGCATGGGCTCGATTACATCGTGCCTCACGAGTTCAAATCGCGGATGATGAATGAATTCTTCAACATTGGTTTTAGAAGAAGTAAAATAGTTGTCAAGGCAAATCACTTCATACCCTTGATCCAATAGTCTTGCACACAAATGTGAGCCGATAAATCCCGCTCCTCCGGTAACTAGGGCACGTTTATTCACAATCTCTTCACCTCACTTCTTATCTAGTAAACTATTCTAGTATATAGTATTAAGAACGGAATTGACTTGCTATCAACTTCTGCACAAAAAAAGAAACAGTCCTGCTTTATGCAGAACCGTTTCTTCCAACTCCCCAATATTCAAAACCAAATTCCCTCATTTTGGTTAGGGATAGGGCGTTTCTAGCATCAAAAATATAACTTCCATTCATGCTCTCCTTCACCCGCGACCAGTCTAGACTTATAAATTCTTTCCATTCTGTACATAACAAAACTGCATCTTTATGATCAACTGCTTGATAGGCATCTTTCGCTAGGGTCACGAAAGGAAAGCGCTCCTTGACAGACGTACTTACGATAGGATCATAAGCGGTAATACTGGCGCCACCCTCAGAGAGCAGCTGGATCAGCTTAAGAGAAGGAGCTTCCCGGATATCATCTGTTTCCGGCTTAAATGCTAAACCAAGCAACGCTATGTGCTTGCCTTGTAATCCCTTTAGCTTTAAGCTCATTTTCTCTACTAGCCACTCAGGCTGCTTGCTATTTACTTGCTGCACATCCTCGAGAATAGACATTTGCACATTTACTTTCTTCCCCATAGAGTGGAGGGCCCATACGTCCTTGGGAAAGCATGATCCGCCATATCCAACGCCAGCCTGGAGAAAGAGGGGACCGATTCGCTTGTCTAATCCCATACCTTTTGCCACATGGGTAACATCAACAGAAAGACGGTCGCACAATCGAGCGATTTCATTCATGAAGGAGATTTTTGTTGCTAGGAAAGCATTGGAAGCGTATTTGATCATTTCCGCATTGCGGGGAGTTGTAACTAGGAGGGGAGCGTTAACTTTTTCATAAAGCTGCTGCATCTTTTCTTTTGCTGTAACTGATGTGCATCCAATTACAATCCTGTCCGGCTGTCTGGCGTCCTGTAGCGCCTTACCTTCCTGCAAAAACTCAGGATTGGACACCACATCAAATGGTACCTCTTCTCCCCTTTTTTCAAGTTCATTCTTGATAATCTCACGTACCCAATCTGCTGTCCCTACTGGTACTGTACTTTTATCTACAATCACTTTATAGGACTGGATATGCTGCCCGATGGCACTTGCGACATTTCCGACAAAGGTGAGGTCCGCATCCCCATTAGGCAATGAAGGTGTTCCTACGGCAATAAAGATAATTTCAGCTTCTGCCACTGCTTCTTCGATACTAGTCGTAAATGAGAGCGTACCTTCAGCAAGCAGTTTCCGGATAACCGGTTCAACACCGGGCTCATAGATAGGGAGTATTCCCTTGCTTAGCTTCAAGACCTTCTCTTGGTCTATGTCGACGCCTATAACTTCATGACCAAGCTCTCCCAGTGAAGCCGAAGTCGTAATCCCGACATAACCCGTTCCTACTACTGCAATCTTCATGGTTTCTCCTTTCCTTTGCAGACGATGTTCACTAAAATAATGCCCACAAACTTGTAATCCCTAATATCCTATTCCCTAGTCGCTCATAAAGAGATGGGAAAACACCCATCTTGCGAAAAAATGGGTAGTCTTCATAAACCAAAAAGGATTCCGACGGAATCCCTATCTATTTTGCATCGATAATGATATTCATATGGAGCATTCCTATGCTTTCAATCTCAAAAGGCAGACAAAAGGCTTGCTCAAATCCGTATAACTTCGTCATACCTACCATAACCGTGGGAGGAGTAATATCGAGCACATAGCCATGAGTAGCTAAATAAGTGGAAAAATTACCCACAAGCATATTTCCAAGCTCACCTGCAAAGGATTCGAGTAACTGGTCCTCTAATTTCACTCCAAACATTGCTTCTCCTAACCTGCTGAGGGTAGACATTTCACCCTCAAGGATAAAACG
>JBEQAI010000370.1:0-3827 GCA_041640415.1 Ammoniphilus sp.
ATATACTTTATCGGAGCTTGCCGAGAAAACGGCTCCCGTGAATCGCAATTTATTTAATGTGCTTGTTGATGCCGTTGATGAATTTGGGCCCGAGAAAAAGATCATTGAAGATATTGAAAGGTCAATTAGTTACAAAGAATTATTGTTGGCAACTTACGTCTTAAGCGGCAAGTTGGAGCCACTATTGAGAGGCCAACAAAATATTGGAATATTTCTTCCGAATTCCATTGGTCATGTCGTTACTTTGTTTTCCTTATTCAGACTTGGGAAGACTCCTGCCATATTAAACTTCTCGATGGGAGAAGCCAACCTTCGAGATTGCGGAGAAACCGGTGGAGTGAGGATTATCCTGACTTCTCGAAAATTCTTAGAGAAAGCGAATCTAGAAGCGCTCATGGAATCGCTATCAACGGCGTTCGAAATTATCTATCTCGAGGATGTAAGAGGAAAGGTAAATTTTATAGATAAAATCAAAGGTTTGATTGGTTTTAAGCTGAAGCGAAAAGCAACCACCACTGTGAATGAGGTGGTTTTGTTTACCTCAGGCTCCGAAAGCAAGCCTAAGGGGGTAATATTAACCCATGATAATATTTTTGCAAACCTCCACCAAGCAATAAACGTTATTGATCTGACCGTGGAGGACCGCTTTTTCAATCCTCTTCCGATGTTCCACAGCTTCGGTTTAACCGTTGGAACCATGCTTCCCTTACTGAATGGGATGTATGTTTTTGCTTATCCAAGCCCGCTTCATTATAAGGAGATTCCAGAGTTGATTAGGGAAAGGAAAGCTACTGTCCTTTTTGGGACATCCACTTTTCTTGAAGGGTATGAAAAATATGCAGGCGCCGATGACTTCCGCAGCTTACGCTATGTGATTGCCGGTGCTGAGCGGCTGAAGGAACAAGTGATGGACAAGTGGAAGGATAAATTTGGCATTGATCTGCTGGAGGGCTACGGCACGACAGAGGCTGCCCCTGTTTTATCCTTGAATACTCCTACCCATCAAAAGAAAGGATCTGTAGGTAGGTTGTTTCCGCTCGTTGACGCTAGGATTGAGCCGGTTGAAGGGATTTCTGAAGGCGGTAAACTGCTAGTCAAAGGTCCAAACCTCATGAAAGGGTATCTCCTTCACAACCAAGGTTTTATTCCTAGGGAAGAATGGTATGATACAGGTGACGTGGTCACTATGGATGAAGACGGCTACGTAACCATTCAAGCTCGGTTAAAGCGCTTTGCAAAAGTGGCTGGAGAGATGATCTCTTTGAACCAAGTGGAACAGATTGCCGCGAAATGCTTTGGAAGCCCGGGATTTTATGCGGTCAGCGTGCCGGACGAGAGAAGGGGAGAAAAAGTTATACTGTTTACGACCTTTGGGGAAGCAGAAGAAAAGGAATTAGCTCAATATATCCGTACGGCTAAACAGTCCAATTTGTTAATCCCTCAAAAAATGATCCACATAGATGAAGTACCTGTATTAGGAAGCGGGAAGACCGATTATGTCACGTTAACTGAAATGGCTAAAGGAAAATAGGAATAAGTCTTCAAGCTGTCTCGTAATATGGTTCAATGAACGTTCATTGCGGGAGGGTTTAGAAGAATGAGTGAAGACCATTTAACCGAGCTTGTCAGGAAAAATAGCATCTCTGATTTAATGGCTTACTTAGGGTCGGATATCAACAAAAGAAACAATCGGGGAGACACCGCTTTGTTGATTGCTACTCGATTGAACAATCGAATGCTAGTAAACCACTTGATCAACCTAGGTGCCGATTTTCAGAAAGAAAATCAACGGGGTACAACTCCATTGACCCTAGCTATCTTTAATGGGTATACAGAGATTGCAAGAGATCTCATTCTCTCCGGGGCCAAGGTGACGACAGAGGCTGATAAAGTGGGAGACAGTACTCATCTGGTTCATACGGCTACTTATAAAACGAATTTAAAAAGAATTAAAAAAGAGCTCTAAAAAGAACAACCGGCATCGATGCCGGTTGTTCTTTTCGTTTGGTACTAGGCGTAGGATAGAGCTTGATCAAGATCATGGACAATATCTTCCCAATTTTCAATCCCGACCGATAAACGGATAAGACCCTCTGTGATTCCCATCATCTCTCGATCTTTGTCAGGTACAATAGCATGCGTCATCGATGCTGGATGCTGAATAAGAGAATCCACATCCCCCAAGCTAACAGCTCTCTTACATAGCTTTACTTGATTCATCATTTTAACTCCTGCTTGATACCCGCCCTTAAGCTCAAAGCTGATAATCCCACCAAATCCATCCATTTGTTTTTTAGCTAAAGCATGCTGAGGGAACGAAGATAGACCTGGATAATAAACCCGATCTACTTTCGAATGACCGACAAGATATTCTGCAACCTTTTGAGCATTTTCACAGTGCCGCTCCATCCTGATACCCAAGGTTTTTAGCCCGCGTACAAGCAAGTAAGCATCAAAAGGGGCGAGTATGCCACCGATGTCCTTTTGTGTTGTCATTCTCAAGGTATCCATGACCTCGGTTGAACCTACTACAATCCCGGCCACAACATCCCCGTGTCCTCCAATAAATTTGGTTGCACTGTGCAACACAATATCACAGCCATGTTCAATAGGGCGCTGCAGGTAAGGGGACATAAATGTATTATCTACTACGGTCATGATTTTTTTCTGTTTTCCAATTTTGCCTATCATCGATAGATCCACTAGTTGCATAGTAGGGTTAATAGGTGTTTCTACGTAGATCACCTTCGTATTGGTTTGGAGAGCCGCGGCTATAGAGTCCTCATCACCCATGTCACATAAGCTATACGTAATTCCAAATCGCTTCTGCATCAAGCCTAATAGCCCGAAGGTGCAACCATAGAGCCCTCTGGAACATAAGATATGATCGCCAGTTTTTAATAATCCTAACAATACAGCGGAAACAGCAGCCATGCCTGAAGCAAAGGCTAACCCGGACTCTGCTTTCTCAAGTGCGGCCACTTTCTTCTCAAAAGCGGCTACTGTAGGGTTTCCGAGACGAGAATAAACATACCCCGCTTCTTCCCCGGCAAAACGTCTGGCCCCTTCTTCCGCTGAGGAAAATACAAAGGTCGAGGTTTGATAAATGGGAAGCGCTAGGGAACCAGTGGCTGGATCTGTATGATAGCCTTCATGAATGGCTTTTGTGTTTAAGCCCCATTGTTGATCCTGATTATTATGAGACATAAAAAACCTCCTGTGATCCGAGTTTGTAAACGAATACAATGAGAATTATATTCCGGAAACTCTCCATGCCAACTCAGCAGAAATTGTGAAACGAAGAATGGAGAGTCTCACATGTGATTTAATTGTAACGTTTGGATTAGTAAAGTGACTTATACGTGACAAGAGATCTACCGCCTTCCTGGCTGGGTGTGCCGTCATTATCTAGTGGCCTTTTTTATGTATTTTTAGAACTAAGGGAGGATAGCAAGCATGAACTATCCTCCCTTCTGCAATTGATTAGCAGTTTCGATGCGGCGGGACCACAGTATGCATTTGGTGAACAGGTCCCATTACATTTCGTACGGTGTGTGGGAACATATGTTGGTGCTGGTAGATGTAATTATGACGAATAATGGTTTGACTTGGATGAATATGCGGCACTACACAGTGATGATAAACATCCTTTACACAGGTTCTCATTGGATGGACAATTGGCCTCATTTTTCCAACCCCTCTCTTGTTGTTCTGTATATCCTATGTACGGGAGTCTAGGGAGGCATCGGCATTTGTCCTAGGGCAAGCGTCTATTTTAGTTGCGTTAGATTTGACTTTGAACGAGTTTAATTTTATACTCAAATTAT
>JBEQAI010000371.1:0-3823 GCA_041640415.1 Ammoniphilus sp.
CACTCCAAGGCAGGAGCAGAAGCGAATATGGTACTTATCGAAGGGATTCGAGATGGAAAGCCTGATGTCAAGCTGCTTCCACCCTTGATTGTATATGATGAAAAGGGCTCCTATACACCGGAACTATTAAAGATCTATTATGGAACGGAGGAGAGGGTCTAATATGTTTGTGCAATCAAGCTTTACCGGTGAGAGGTCGGAGCGTGGCGAGTTATATTTGGTGGCTACTCCGATTGGAAACTTACAGGATATTACCGTTCGCGCGTTAGAAACGCTAAAGATGGTTGACGTGATCGCTGCGGAGGATACCCGACAAACCAAAAAGTTGCTTACTCACTTTGAAATTGACACCAAGCTCATCAGTCACCATGAACACAACAAAGAAGCAAGTATGAAGGGCATTCTACAATGGCTGCAAGAAGGAAAGAAGATCGCGTTAGTCAGTGACGCTGGTATGCCAGCCATCTCCGATCCCGGCTATGAGTTGGTTCGAGAAGCCGTTCAGTTGAGTATTCCCGTTATTCCCATTCCGGGAGCCAATGCCGCGTTAAGCGGATTAATCGCATCGGGTCTTCAGACCGATCGATTTGTATTCCTGGGTTTTCTGCCGAGGGATAAAAAGCCATTACGGGAAGAGATTCAGAGGATGAAGAATTATACGGAAACCTTAATCTTCTATGAAGCCCCGCACCGGATTATCAAGATGTTGACAGAGCTTCTTGAGATCTTGGGCAATCGACAAGTCGCCCTAGCAAGGGAGCTTACCAAGAAATACGAAGAGTTTATTCGCGGAAGCCTAGAAGAAGTGTTGGATTACCTCAAACAGCAGGATCAAATTCGGGGAGAGTTTACCGTTGTGCTGGAGGGAAATACGCTTGGGGGAGAAGAGCCTTCTGTAAGCTGGTGGGAGCCGCTGGAGCCTGTGGCTCATGTAGAGGTGTACATCAGCCAAGGCTTGTCTTCCAAGGACGCAATTAAAAAGGTGGCCGAAGACCGCCAAGTGCCCAAGAGAGAGATTTATAACTTATATCATGGATGAGATAAAAAAAACCGGGAGTCGGCCCCGGTTTTTTTATGTATTTCTATATTTATTTTGCAACAGGTTGCTCCACAAGCTCTAAAAGCTCTTGGATGCACTCTTTGCTGATCATTTTGCCTTTATAGTGAACAAGGTTTTCTGCGTTTCCAGTGAAGATGCAGGAAGGCTCGTACTTCTTAAGGATGATGCGCTCGCCATCAACGAAGATTTCTAGGGCATCTTTCTCACCGATGCCTAGCGTTCTGCGAAGCTCGATAGGAATAACGACACGACCTAGCTCGTCTACCTTACGTACAATTCCTGTAGATTTAAGCATAATAATTTCTCCTCTCAGTTAACCCTCTTTTATTTTTTTAGCACCAACTCGCCAAAATTCGACAAATTCAACTTACATTTATAATACCAGCACTTCCAGAAGTAGTCAACAATTAATTTCAATTTACTGGAATATTAAAGATAATTTTAGAAAAAAGAAAAGCTTATGGGTTCAATAATACGCGATATATTAGGATATTGCTTGTATCTTAAACTAAGATGTCCTAATACTCGCAATTCCATTGCTGGAAAAATAACTGGAAATTAATTTCTTGAACACATGTATAATTCGACATGTATTCGACACTTGACCTATAGAGTAATGTTTTGTATATTTTGGGCAAAGATGAGATAATGGAAAAAGGACTTTTTTCGGATTTGGGAGGAAATGAACGTGTCAACTAATAAAACATACTACATCACCACGCCTATTTATTACCCTAGCAACAAGCTTCACATAGGGAATGCTTATACCACCATAGCTGCGGATGCTATGGCTCGCTACAAAAGGTTAAAAGGGTACGATGTTTACTATCTAACGGGTACCGATGAGCATGGTCAGAAGCTGCAGCGCCGCGCTGCGGAAGAGGGTTTACAGCCTTTGGAATTTATTGATCCGGTTGTCGATTGGATTAAAGATCTTTGGACCAAGCTCGATATTTCCTATGATGATTTTATTCGGACAACCCAGGACAGGCACAAGCTTGCCGTAGAAAAGATTTTTAAAAAGCTTGTGGATCAAGGGGATGTTTATTTAGGAGAATATGAAGGTTACTACTGCGTTCCGTGTGAAGCCTTCTGGACGGAGCGCCAGGCGAAGAAAGGGGACAAGTTCCACTGTCCCGATTGTGAACGCGAAATCTCCGTTGTGAAAGAAAAAAGCTACTTTTTCCGTATGTCTAACTATCAAGATCGTTTGCTTGCCTATATTGAACAGCATCCAGAATTTATTCAACCCGAATCCCGCAGAAACGAAATGGTCAACAACTTTTTGAAGCCCGGCTTAGAGGACTTGTGTGTATCCCGCACCACCTTTGATTGGGGGATTAAAGTTCCGAATGACCCTGAGCATGTCATCTATGTTTGGATTGATGCGTTAGCTAACTATATTACGGCACTAGGTTTTATGTCAGATGAAGATGAGCTGTACAAGAAGTACTGGCCAGCCGATGTTCATTTAATAGGTAAGGATATTCTCCGTTTCCATACGATCTACTGGCCCATCATTCTAATGGCGCTAGATGTTCCTCTGCCGAAAAAAGTGTTTGGCCATGGCTGGCTGCTCATGCCCGACGGAAAAATGTCGAAGTCCAAAGGGAATGTGATCGATCCGAAGTTCTTGATCGACCGCTATGGATCTGATGCGATTCGTTACTTCTTGCTTCGGGAGATCGCCTTCGGACAAGACGGCGTATTTACACCTGAGGCGTTTATCCAACGCTTGAACTTTGACCTCGCCAATGACCTAGGAAACTTAGTCAGCCGAACTGTCGCCATGGTCGACAAGTATTTTGACGGAGTCATCCCGGCTCCTACGCAGCCTGGTGAATATGATGAGCAGCTGCAGCAATTAGCAGCAAAAACAGTGGAGCTGGTGGAGCAGCATTTAGATGAGATGCGCTTCAGCAATGCTCTAACCCATCTATGGGAATTGGTAGGGAAGACAAACAAATATATTGATGAAACCCTGCCTTGGAATCTTGCTAAGGACGAAGCCAACCGTGAACGCCTGGGTACTGTTCTCTACAACTTGGCAGAGAGCATCCGGATAACATCTGTTCTTTTACAGCCGTTTGTGACGCAAACCCCAGCCAAAATCTGGACTCAATTAGGCTTGCCAACTGATGCGAAGGAGCTTCAATGGGAAAGCGCTAAGCAATGGGGGTCCTTGCCTGACGGAGTCAAGGTGAACCGTACAGAAATGCTATTTCCTCGCCTGGAGCTTGAGGTAGAGATTGCTGCCATTGACGAAAATACAGCCGCTGCCCGTAAGCAAGCGGAGGAAAATAAAAAGCAGAACGAAGCCACTAAGGTCATCGAGAAGCCGGAAACGGAAGAAATTCTGATCGACGATTTTATGAAAGTAGATCTCCGCGTCGCCCAGGTATTATCCGCTGAGCCGGTTCCAAAAGCAGACAAATTGCTTAAGCTCCAGCTAGACCTTGGCTACGAGCAGCGGCAAGTTGTCTCCGGCATCGCAAAATACTATAAGCCGGAGGAATTAGTGGGCAAAAAAGTCATTTGCGTCACCAACTTGAAGCCTGTGAAGCTGCGTGGAGAGATCTCTAATGGAATGATTTTAGCTGCCTCTGAGGGGGATCAACTTACCCTAGCTAGTGTGCCGGCTGATATGCCGAATGGAGCAAAGGTGAAGTAATAAGGGGAAAGGCTGTGAGAGGGATTATTGCTGCAAATAAGCCGGAATAAGTCTGGTTAAATTTATCCCTGGTCCACAGCCCATAAACTAAC
>JBEQAI010000372.1:0-3818 GCA_041640415.1 Ammoniphilus sp.
CCCCTTATATCGCGGCTTATACTTATAGTAATATGTTCAGTTATACCGGTGTTGTACAAAAAACAATGCGAGACTATTTCAGCTATTCCCCGGACCCAAGCTGGTTTGGCGTCATGTCCATGAGAGGAGCGGTGATGATCTTTACCCTTTTCCTCTTTCCTTATGTATTTCTTTTGACTAAAGCTTTTTTCTCGAAGCAGAGCGGATCGTATATTGAAAATGCTAGATTGCTAGGTAGGGGACCCTTCAGTATCTTCTTCACCGTAGCACTTCCTCTGTGTCGTCCTGCTCTTGTTGGCAGCCTGATGCTCGTTACCTTTGAGGTGTTGAGTGATTATGGTGTAGTTAGCTATTTTGGCGTCCAGACCATTTCTACGGCGATATTCAAGACATGGTTTGGCATGTACGATGTGGATTCAGCCATACGCCTAGCCTCTTGGCTGATGGTTGGCATATTAGGACTGTTTGCTCTCGAACACCTCTTGCGGAGCAATCGGAAATATAGTGCATCGACTAGTAAATCCCGCTCGTTTTTGCCGCAGCGGCTTACCGGTGTACAGGCAGGGCTGGCTTGGATCGCTTGTGCACTAGTGTTTGCCTTTTCGTTCCTCATTCCCTTCGTACAACTGATCGTCTGGGCAACATGGTCTTTTGAGAGCGTCTGGACGTCTGCTTTTTACCAACTAATGGCTAACACGTTCAAGGTCGCAGCAATCGCCACCGCCATTATCATGGTGGTTTCCGTCCTGGTGGCCAACAGCTGTCGCTTGCAGCCCGGTTTGTTCTCGAATTTGTTAGCGAAGGCTGTTACTGCCGGCTACTCCATTCCTGGTGCAGTTATTGCCGTTGGGGTTTTGCATGTGTTTATCGGATTGGACCATCAGCTTTCCCTCTGGCGTGGGGAAGAAGCCTTGTGGCTGAGTCTCTCGATTGCGATGCTTATTTTTGGCTACGTGGTTCGGTTTATGGCAACAGGCTACAATGCAGTGGATTCGGGCTATGAGAGAATGGGTACTTCGTACCTCCAAGCTTCTCGCTTGTTAGGTTTAGGCATCACGCGGACGTTTTGGAAGGTGGATCTTCCCCTCCTGCGTCGGGCCCTGTTGACGGGATCCATTCTAACCTTCGTAGAAATCTTGAAAGAATTGCCTTTAGCCTTATTGTTGCGTCCCTTTAATTTTGAAACACTAGCTACCAAAACCTATCAATATGCAAGTGATGAACGGATTTTTGAAGCGTCGATCCCATCCCTTTGCATTATTGCCGTAAGCATGCTTTCCGTTCTTTTATTCCATCGTATCGGAGAGGAGAAATAAGGATGACCGTAGTTGAAGTTTGCTCCATCTCATTTCAATATCATCGGAACCAAGACCCCGTCTTTCATGACCTATCCTTCTCTATTAATAAAGGAGAAATCGTTGGCGTACTCGGCGCGAGCGGCAGTGGTAAGAGCACGCTTCTGCGTGTTCTAGCAGGGTTGGAACATCCTTCCGAGGGAAAAGTGATGCTCTCGGGCAGAACCGTTGTTGACGAACGGATTTGCGTTTCTCCCGAACAGCGAGGGGTTGGAATGGTGTTTCAGGATTATGCGCTGTTTCCTCATTTGACGGTTGCTCAAAATGTGGCCTTCGGCCTTCACCGTCTCGCTCGTCGGGATCGCATGAGTCGCGCACAGGAAATGCTCGAGTTAGTTCAACTCGGAGATTTTGCTGCTCGATATCCCCATGAACTCAGCGGCGGACAGCAGCAGCGCGTAGCCATTGCACGGGCGCTGGCTCCCCAGCCCTCGGTGTTGTTGATGGATGAGCCATTCAGTAACCTGGATGCCGACCTCAAGAGCTCGATCCGCTGCGAGATTCAAGAGATCCTACAAAAAGCCGGCATGACCTGCATGTTTGTTACCCATGATCATCAAGATGTTGAAGCGATATGCGATCGAGCCATTAAATTGAGTTAAAAAAAATGAAGCCTTCTGGACTTGAAATGCCAGAGGGCTTTCTTTTATTAGCTTTTCACTTGTAGGCAAACGATAGATTCTTAAGATATTCTCTCTTCTTTCTTCGCGTCCTGTTCTTTTTCCCAACACTCGGCATTGTTGAGGCCTGCAATACAACTTGCCTTGAATACCGGGTCTGCACCTTGCTTCCTTTGCTGAAGATAGTCCTCTAATGCTGCAATTGCAATTTTCCCAAGTAAAAGGATGGCAATCAGGTTGGTGAGCGCCATGAGCGCCATAAACAAGTCAGCCAAATCCCATACGATCGAGACTTTAGCGATAGATCCAAACAACGTCATGCCCACCACAGCCAAACGATAGACAAAGATCCACTTTTTATTGGAATGAATAAATTCAATATTGGTTTGTCCGTAATAATAATTTCCTACAACAGATGTGAATGCAAAAAGCAGTACAGCAATAGCGACAAAACTCATAGCCCAAGAACCGACTTGGGAGCTCAAAGCCACTTGCAGTAGTTGTATGCCCTCCAAGCCTTCAGTTTGGTAAGAGCCCGATAATAAAACAATAAACGCTGTAGCACTGCATATCAAAAGGGTATCCACAAATACGCCGAGCGCTTGAATCAGACCTTGCTTGACAGGATGGCTCACATCTGCGGTAGCGGCAGCGTTAGGCGCACTCCCCATTCCTGCTTCATTGGAGAAAAGACCTCTTTTAATCCCCATCAGCATAGCAGCACCCATACCGCCACCAAAAGCTTGCTCTAAACCAAAGGCGCTTTTAACTATGAGTGTGATTGCGGCAGGAAGCTCAGAGAAATTGACAATCATTACGTATCCAGCAATCAACAGATAGCCTCCCGCCATAATTGGCACTAGCCATTCTGATATGGCGACGATTCGTTTTACACCCCCGAAAATGATGTAAGCAGTCACAGCAGCAAGAAATATACCTGTTACTAGCCGGTCGATGCCATAAGCATTTTCGACGGCTAGCGTTATGGTATTCGCTTGTACGGCATTAAAAACGAGTCCAAAGCTAGCCGTAATTAAAATAGCAAAAATAATACCCATCCATCGCTTATTTAAGCCTTTTTCCATATAATAAGCAGGACCACCGCGAAAGCCGCCTTGATCTTTAACTTTATAAACTTGAGCCAGAGTAGCTTCTACGAACGCAGAAGCCGAACCGATGAGAGCGATCAGCCACATCCAGAACACAGCTCCGGGTCCGCCAATCGAGATAGCCAGTGAAACCCCCGCTAAATTGCCTGTTCCGACACGTGAGGCGGTACTCAGAGCAAAAGCTCCAAAAGCAGAAACCCCCTTTCCACCATTTACTGATTCACCCACGCCCTCTCTTAGCAGCCTGATCATCTCACCAAGTTGTCTTATTTGTATAAATTTGGTCTTATAAGTGAAATATAAACCGACAAAAATTAGCATCGCAATGAGAACATAGGTCCATAAAAGATCATTCCCTACAGCAACTAAATTTTCCAACATCCAATCATTCCCTTCATTTCTTTTCTTTCTTTTAAAAAATACTAAGATCCCATTCCTGCACTATATGTTCCAATAGCCTAATTCCCGCTAGGCTATTGCCGTACTCGTCAATAGCCGGTCCATAGACTCCAATTCCGCAACCGTAATGAAAAGGAAATTTTCTTAATCCAGCTGGAACAGCTGCCATAATTCCGCCAGACACACCGCTTTTAGCTGGTATTCCAACAAAAGCAGCAAATTTCCCAGAAGCATTGTACATTCCACAAGTCAGCATGAGGGCTTTGGTTATCCTAGCCACTTGTTTAGGCAGGATTTGCTCGTTCAGAATCGGATGAAATCCATCTCGGGCAAGA
>JBEQAI010000373.1:0-3815 GCA_041640415.1 Ammoniphilus sp.
ATTGATAAGTTTGTGTTTCAGAGAAACATCTAATAAAAAAAGACAGCGCCAAAGAGGTTTCAGACTTTGGCTCTGTCTTTTTCTTTATTCTACAGCCACTTGGGCATTGATTTTGTTCCACATCTCTTTCCAGGCTTCATCTTTGCCTAGTCCCGTTTCCGAGGAGAACAGGATCATGGTATCGCCTTTTTCAAGATTTAAGGTTTCTTTTACAATCTTGAGATGCTTTTGCCATTGGCCTTTCGAGATCTTATCTGCTTTAGTTGCAACAATAATAACGGGAATATCGTAATGCTTTAAGAATTGATACATATCCTGGTCATCGCGGGTGGGTGGGTGCCGCAAATCTACGATTTGGACAACGGCCTTTAGCGGGCCCCGATCAATGAAGTATTCCTCGATCATCTTCCCCCACTTTTCCTTCTCTGACTTGGATACTTTTGCAAATCCATAGCCTGGAACATCCACAAAATAAAATTCGCCGTTAATCTTATAAAAATTTAGCGTTTGCGTTTTTCCCGGCTTGGAAGAAATTCGCGCTAAATTTTTACGGTTCAGCATTTTATTGATAAAAGAAGACTTACCCACATTAGAACGCCCAGCCAGAGCAATCTCTGGCAGGGCATCTTGCGGGTACTGCTTTGGTCCAACCGCACTGATAATAAATTCTGAGCTGGTTACTTTCATACCGGAACCCCTTTTTTAACTAACGCTTGCTCCAGTACTTGATCTAGATGCTCAACAGGAATAAAGGTAAGATCCTGGCGAACCGTTTCAGGGATATCGTCGATATCCTTTTCATTATCCTTTGGCATAATGATGGTCTTAAGACCTGCACGATGAGCAGCGAGTGACTTTTCCTTCAGACCCCCAATCGGCAGCACTCTTCCTCTCAGGGTAATCTCCCCGGTCATCCCTACTTCTCTTGACACCGGGATTCCCGTTAAGGCCGAAATTAAAGCTGTTGCCATTGTGATCCCCGCAGAAGGACCATCTTTCGGGATCGCACCTTCTGGAACGTGAA
This sequence comes from Ammoniphilus sp., assembly GCA_041640415.1. GTDB lineage: Bacteria > Bacillota > Bacilli > Aneurinibacillales > RAOX-1 > YIM-78166. The sequence goes on from JBEQAI010000373.1 coordinate 1,025, forward strand.
TGTGGATATCATTCTTCTCGTGGAATTCGGGATCGATATTCCATTCATTAGCGCGGGAACGGATGTAGCTAAAGGCGGCTTGGGCCGATTCCTTCATTACATCGCCCAGCTTCCCTGTTAGCGTAAGCTTGCCCTTTCCTGGCAGAACGGCCACTTCGATCGTTAGCGTATCTCCGCCCGTTTCCGTCCAGGCAAGCCCCGTACAAGCCCCGACCTGGTCTTCGGTTTCGGCCAAGCCATATCGATATTTCGGCTTTCCGATTAACTCCTCCAAGCTCTCAACGGAAAGATCTACCTGGTCTTTCTCCCCACCCACGATTAGCTTAGCCGCTTTTCGGCAGATGGTTTCCATCATCCGATTGAGGTTCCGCACTCCAGCCTCTCGCGTATACATGCGAATGATTTTAAGTAAAGCTTCTTCACTAACGATCAGCTGATTATCGCTTAGTCCATGCTCTTCCCTTTGCTTCGGCAACAGATACTGCTGAGATATCTTGAGCTTTTCAATTTCCGTGTAGCCCGGAATATACAGCATTTCCATCCGGTCTAACAAAGGTCTTGGAATGGTGTGGACCGCATTAGCAGTCGTAATGAACATAACAGAGGAAAGATTATAAGGCTCCTCAATATAATGATCACTGAAGGTGTCATTTTGATTCGGATCCAAAACCTCTAGCAACGCCGCAGCCGGATCTCCCCGGAAGTCATTAGCCATCTTATCAATCTCATCCAAAAGGAATACGGGGTTCACGGTCCCTGCTGTCTTCATTCCTTGAATGACACGCCCTGGCATCGCCCCAACATACGTTCTGCGGTGTCCTCGGATCTCAGCTTCATCGCGAACACCCCCTAAGGAGATGCGGACAAATTCACGGCCTAGCGCGCGGGCGACAGACCGAGCTAGAGAGGTTTTCCCTACTCCAGGTGGTCCAACCAAGCAAAGAATAGGGCCCTTCAGGCGATCCACAAGCTTCTGAACCGCTAGATACTCCAATACCCTCTCTTTAGCTTTTTCCAGACCATAATGGTCTTCATCTAATACCTTCTCGGCATTGCGGATGTCTAGGTTATCCTCGGTTTTCTTTGTCCACGGCAACGAAAGCAGCCAATCAATATAGGTACGAATCACATTGCCTTCTGCCGAGGTAGGAGGCGTTTTTTCCAGTCTTTCGATTTCCTTCTCAATCTTCTCGATAATTCGCTCAGGAGCAGTGGATTCCTTCAATTGCTTGCGAAGCTCTTCTACTTCTCCCGCTCTGCCTTCCTTATCACCGAGCTCCTTCTGGATCGCCTTCATTTGCTCTCGGAGATAATATTCCTTTTGCGTTTTTTCCATTTGCTTCTTGACTCGCTGGCCAATCTTGCGTTCAAGCTCCAGGACTTCACGCTCATTGTTTAGAATGTCAAGCAGTTTCTCTAGACGAGGCTTAACGGAGATGGTCTCTAATATATCTTGTTTGTCCTTCATTTTAAGGACAAGGTGAGACGTGATCACATCGGCTAATCGTCCTGGTTCGTCAATATCCTGAACAGAAGCCAATGTTTCCGGCGTAACCTTCTTGGAGAGCTTGATGTATTGCTCAAACGCTTTAAGCACCGTTCTGATGAGAGCTTCCACTTCTGTCTGATCTTCAACGACTTCTTCCAATATGGAGATATGTACTTCAAAGAAATCGTCTTCTTTTACAAAATTATTGATTCTCGCTCGTTTCAATCCTTCGACCAATACACGGATCGTGCCGTTGGGAAGCTTGAGCATTTGTTTGATCCTAGCTACGGTACCAACTGTGTAAATTTGCTCCTTTGTCGGTTCTTCCAAATGGACTTCTTCTTGGGTTGCAAGAAGGATCAGATTATCTTCGACCATGGCCTTTTCCAGCGCTCTGACTGACTTTTCGCGGCCTACATCTAGGTGAAGAACCATACTTGGGAAAACCAGCAAACCTCGAAGAGGAAGCAAAGGTATCTCTCTTTCTCTATCTGTTGTTCCCATCTTGACACCTCCATGGCTCTACTATGGACATTATTGTATCTTATATTGCCTCTCGTTGTCTAATTCTTCCTCTTGATGAACTGCTTTTTACTTGTTCTAAGCCCTAGGTTAAGGATATGGATGAGGCAGACAGTACTTCTCCAGGTGCGGGAAGCAGTACGCTCTCTTTGTCCTCCTCTTCATCGACCAGAGCATGACGGAAGACTTCCTCAACTCGATCAACAGCAATAATCCGAATATCGTCCATCGTATCAAATATAGCTTGCCAATTCTCGCGCGGAATAATTACTTTTTTGCAACCTGCTTGTTTTGCCGCTTCTACCTTTGCAACAACCCCGCCAATAGGCTTGACCCGACCATGGATACTGACTTCACCTGTCATCGCCGTATAATTATCTACAGGAACTTCGTTAATGGCAGAATAGATGGCGGTTGCCATTGTAATCCCAGCAGAAGGGCCGTCAATGGGCGTACCCCCTGGGAAATTAACATGCAGGTCATAATCATCTGGTTTTAAGCCTTGATATTTCAGAACGGTAAGTACGTTTTCCACTGAACCTTTGGCCATCGACTTTCGGCGAATCGTACGTTGTCGGCTCCCCATTTCCTCTTCTTCCACAACACCGGTAATGGTAATTTTCCCTTGTCCTGGGGCTTCCGCTTTTCGTGCTGTCACTTCAATTTCGAGCATCATCCCCATATTAGGGCCGTATACAGCCAATCCGTTTACTAGTCCCACTTGTGGTTTATCATGCACTTTATTTTCAGCACGTGGCGATTTTTGACTGCTATGAACCA
>JBEQAI010000374.1:0-3803 GCA_041640415.1 Ammoniphilus sp.
CCATTGTTTTTCATCAGTTTTTTGGTAAAAGAGAACTTCTTCTATTATATTATTTTGAGGTAGTTAAAAGGGGGTGTTCACCAAGAAGCGAGGTGATTTGGGACACCCTCTGTCAAAGCTCTTGAATACGAATCGCTAAGCCCAGTACATTTCTCCGTAGATCCTAAGCCTCCTTCATCATGGTGGCACTTTCAGACTGCACCAGCGCTTTTTTATCCCATGCCCTACTCTTCCAACGCCAAGCGACAATCATTCCACGCAGCCATTCATCTGCGATAAATGCTGCCCACATACCGATTAAGCCGAATCCAAAATGAATCCCCAATAAATACGTAACCGGTACGGTAAAAGTCCAAATCAAGATGATCTGTACCAACATGGGAAAACGGGAATCACCCGCCGCCTGCAGCGATTGCACCATCAAGATATTAAAGCATCTGCCGGGTTCCAGTAAAAAACCCAGTAAAAGCAATGTCGTTCCCATCGCAATTATAATAGGATCATCCGTAAATAATTGAAACAGCGGTTCCCTGAATACACAGATTATAGCCGTAGCCCCTAACGCCATGCCAATGCTGAATTTCAGGTTACGAAATGCCTGCTGATAGGCTTCCTCTTTTTCTCCCGCTCCTACGTAATGTCCAATCATGATCTGTGTTCCCTTCGCCAGGGCGATCGACAGAACCATAATGAAAATGATGATATTTTGCGTATAGATTCTCGTCGCTAGCATCTGTGCTCCAAGGCTCGTAATAAAAGAGGTCGTTACAATTTGACTCGCCGTATACGACAATTGTCCAACAGAAACAGGACCTCCAATGGCCACGATCATTTTTATGTGATCCTTCTTCCATTGGACGGCTTCCTTCCACGTTAAGGAAAGTTTTACCCTCTTGATGAGGACCACGACCATAACCACCAACCCTAGAGCCTGGCTGATTACGGTCGATACCGCGGCTCCTGCAACCCCTAATTTAGGAAAACCCAAGGCGCCAAAAATTAACAGGTAATTTCCGACGATATTCAGGAGATTCATTCCAACCGTCACAATCATCGTGTCTCTCGTAAATCCATGAACCTGGACAATCGCTGAAACAGTAAGCATGACCGCTTGAATGAACACCATACCGCCAACGATGCGAAGATAAACTTCAGCTTGTGTGAAAAGTTCTTTTTCTAGGCCAAACATTCCGATAAGAGGAGTGCTAAATATGAACACACTCAAGCTAATCAGCAATCCGAACAGAAAATTTAATGAAATGGCGTTCCCTGTAAGTTGGGGTATCACGTCGTATTTTCGAGCTCCAAGATACTGGGCAATCACAATAGCTGAACCTGTCGCAACAAAGTTGAAAAGGAAAAATATAAACATGATGAGCTGATTGGATACGCCCACCGAAGCTGCTGCTGCATCAGATACTTTGCTTAGCATGAACGTATCGGCGGACCTCAAGATCATATGTAAGAAAGACTCAATAAAAATCGGCCATGTGATGGCTACAAGCGATAGTTTCTTCCTATCTACAATATTCATGTTGTCTCCTTGAGACTTCACTCCCCTCGAGAAAGTGAAGAAAAATATTCGTCTCCCTGTATTGGCGTTTTTCCAATTCGCGAATGCTGCGGCAAGATCAAGAACTCGGCATTTGCTGCTAAATCACCCCTAAAACGCTTGATTCAATGAAAATGACATAAGCCACCTCAAGTGGATGAAGTGGAAAGCCCCGGCCTTTCAACGGAAGTTTTAGTCATCGATTGGATACTTCGCACGAAGAGCTCGACTCATTTTTTCCTCCAAATAATATTTCCCACATTATAGTCAATATTATGAATATTGTACATTCACAAAACTCATCCTTTTTTGACCATTTCCTTTTTAAAAATAAATACCCCTTCCGACATGGTTCCGAGAATTTTTTTATATAAGTTTGGGTCATCGGAAATTTCCATTTCCAGATTTTTTTCCTCCATACGCTTTCCCCTTTTCATTCTTATTCATGTAGATAACCCCATCCTTACTATTTGATGGAGGGAATAGGGCTATACACTGATAAATATCGGATGCAATGGATAGCTTACTCTGGAACTTTACTCGCTTCGTCGACACTGATTTCAAATGATATTATTAAGCCATTCTTTATGCCCAACATCAGCGAACAACAATTCTTAAAAGTGTCACGCATCATCACCTTCCTTATCGGGACTCTTACGATTATTTTTGCTTTATGGATTCAAGATGTTCTCGTGGCTCTTGACGTCGCGTATGCTGTTTTATCCGGTGCGGTTTTCTTCCCCATCGTATTGGGCTTCTTCTGGAAACGAGCTACAGCCAAAGCAGCCTTCTATTCCATCATCAGCAGTACCGTCGTTGTATTAGCTGGGTTAGCCATAGAAGGCATTACTTCCACTAATCCTATCCTTTACGGTATGGTTACTAGTTTTATCATCATTATTGTTGTTTCATTACTAGATTTCTCCAATCAGAAGCAAGTATCAACGGATGAAGACACGGAGGAAAAGAAGTTTGCATTGGGCGGGGGTTCGCATGGGTTGCGGACATGGGTTCCTCTATTCAGAAAAATGATGCTTCTTTTGGATGAGTTTCCACCAAAAAAAGGAACCTAGGTCCGCTAGAGCTTTGAAACAACCTGTTTGAGGGCAAATAAGGGATCCTGTGTCCGCCTGGGACACCCAGTTTCCCCATCTCTTACAAGGGTAGAAAGCAAGATGGAAGCCTTGACCTCCTCGATCGCCGGCATGAATCAGGCGATTCATCGATGGCAGAAGGAAACATAGTGGGCAGAGACCAGAAAAGGAGAAAAAACCTATCCAATGATCATGATGAATAGGTTTTTTGTATTTTATTCGATTATGTTTGCTTCAACAGGACTACGCTTAAACGCGTACAGACCCCGTTTGGAAGTGAATGCGTTATTTATTTTCATAACGTACTCACCCGTAGTTCATAAAAATACTGCACAATGGGATGCTTCAACTTCATCTTTTCGCTCATGTTTAAAATTCGCTTTTTTCCCACTCGTCTATCCACCAAAGCAAGAATATTCAACAAAATATCATTGCTCTCAAGGCTTTCCTCTATAGAAATGGATAGAAACTTATTCGCTACAACCATAAAATTTGATTTACTTAAGGATGACTGTGCTGACAAAAGCTCCTTTGCATAGTCTGATATTTTTCTACTTCTTGCCATTACTTTTAGACGATCCTCCGGAACTTTGCCGTTAGTATCTTTTTTAACCGCTTCAATTTCTTGATTGTTGATAGGAATTTCGATATCTGGATCATTCTTAATTTCCTGCTCCGTCTGATACCATCTGATTAAGGTCGTTTTATCACTCATATTGAGTACGTTCTTTTTATCTACGGAAATATAACAAAGTCCTGGTTTATCAGGTAAATAACGGTAGCCGGTTGCACGGTATTCCACCCTTCCATCTAACGCGGGACAGAGAAAACTCTCCAGCTGTTGCTTCAATTTGCTCCAAGTCATGTAACCCTCCTATGATCTTCTCAATCGATGTATTCGAACCCATTTCTCTAATCGCTATCCGTGTACAAGATCTCCTGCAATTCATTCACCGTGACAAACCGGTAGCCTTCGTTAGTTAACTGATCCAAGATCGTTTCAACGACTTGGAGTTCATTCCCTGTCCTATCGTACATCGGATGTAACAAGATGATCGAACCTGGTTTAACATGTTGGATAACATAGTCTACTTTATCGTATACCGAAGAAAAATAAGTGTCTGGCTCAAGATTCCAAGTGATCGTTTGCATATTAT
>JBEQAI010000375.1:0-3788 GCA_041640415.1 Ammoniphilus sp.
CAGAAGTCTATAGGCTGTGTCTTTGCTAGGAATGTTCAAGAAATCGCGGCATTGGTAATTCGTAATCGTGGATCTAAGAAGAAGGAAATAATCTTCGATGGCTTTGCGGTGGGCTTTTTTGGATTTGGATTTTGCAATTCGGGCAATACCAAGTAGCTGGAATTCTCTGCATGGGAAGAGCTTGGCATAATGGGCAATGGACGCCCTTGAGGATATCATTTTCTGATAGTTGGTAGTACGTGAGAATGGGGAGATCTAGAGGCTCATGCCATTCGCAGAGGAGGCGACTGAGTCTTTTCATATCGTGGGAGCTTAGCACAGGGGTTGAATACCGCTGGTTGAGTTCCTTGACTTTTCCAGGGATATGGATGGCATGCATGACCTTCTCGCTTACTTGGGGGCTATCGGTATTATTGATTAGAATGGTCGATGAGTTGCTGATACAGATGATGTATTCCAGAGGTAAAGGCGGAAATTTGTGGAATGTAAGCCATCTTTGCAGTTGAATCAATTGCCGCTCGGCTTGAGCCAAAAGATATTGAAAGCCTTGTTCTTTTTTTTCCTTAATTCGGATCATTTGGTTGAACTTCTCAAAAATGAGCTTCCCGGCAATGTTTTTGCATTCGATAATGATCCCAAGGGAGGGGGTCACGATGAAGGTGTCGATCTGGAAGGCCTTACCGTCATGATGGAGACGAAGTGCATTGAAGATGTGGTATTCCTTTACGGGAAGGAAACTAAGGTGATAGTCTAGATTCTCTTCTCCTCGAAAACCAGCCTTCGCTTTTTCCAGGTTTTCGCTAACGAGTGGCCTCTTGGGGTGATGGGGTGGGAGTCTTTTTAGTAAAGCCTCTTCTTTTTGGACCATAAGGGGTAGAGTTCGTTCCAATAAAATCAAAAGACCACTCCTTTGGATGGGGATAGAGATTTATTCTATGGCAGAGGTGCGTAATCCTTCTTGTAGTTTCGCGAAAATGCGAGTGGGTTTCGCGATTTTGGCTGTTCGTTTCGCGGCATCAATAATTTGGGTTGAAAAATCTACAATATACCTTTATATTTAATAATAACAACGTTGTTATAAAAGGCGAGGTGTTCACATGAAAATACATTCTGAGGATTCGGTGTTTATTGCATTACAACCGCTGGCTAAGGGCGAAAAAGTTACGGTTCATGGGAAAACCATAACCATCCAAAACGATATCCCCTTTGGGCATAAAGTAGCTTGGAAAAATCTACAGCAAAATGAAAACGTGATTAAGTTTGGTTATCCAATCGGAAGAGCGAAAGAACCAATCCAAGAGGGAGAATGGGTCCACACCCATAACGTAACTACAAATCTGGATGGCGTACTCGAGTATGAGTTTCAGCCAGCCGCCCAAAAAGTTGAGCGTACCCACTCCGAGCTAACCTTCCCTGGCTATATTCGCAGTAACGGCAATGTCGGGATTCGTAATGAAATCTGGATTATCAATACCGTTGGATGCATCAATAAAACGGCGGAGTTGCTCGCCAAGAAAGCAAACGACCTATATAAAAACGTTGACGGCGTGTATCACTTTGCTCACCCGTTTGGTTGTTCCCAGCTGGGTGACGATTTGCAAAACACCCAAAAGATCCTTTCAAATCTCGTTCACCATCCGAATGCAGCCGGTGTGCTTGTTCTAGGTCTAGGCTGTGAAAATAATTATGTGGAGCTGTTTAAACAAGTGCTTGGGGACATCGATCCTGATCGCGTGAAGTTTCTGGTCAGCCAAGAGGTAGAGGATGAATTAGAAGCTGGATTAGAAAAGATCGAGGAGCTTGTCCAGTATGCCGAGCAATTCAAGCGACAGCCCGTACCGGTATCGAAGCTTAGAGTAGGACTCAAGTGCGGGGGATCTGATGGATTCTCTGGCATCACGGCCAATCCGTTAGTTGGAGCCTTCTCGGATCTTCTCATTTCACATGGCGGCACGACCATCATGACCGAAGTTCCCGAAATGTTCGGTGCGGAAACGATCTTACTCGAACGCTCAGCCAACCAGGAGGTATTTCAAGAGACCGTAGAGCTTGTAAACGATTTTAAGAACTACTTTATCAAACACGATCAAGTCGTTTATGAAAACCCTTCACCTGGAAATAAAGCAGGGGGCATTACCACCCTCGAAGAAAAATCGCTTGGCTGTGTTCAAAAGGGCGGATTCGCCGAAGTGGTGGACGTTCTACCTTACGGCGGCCGAGTAAGTAAAGAAGGACTTAATCTCGTCCAAGGACCTGGAAATGACTTAGTTTCCGTGACCGCGCTCACCGCGGCAGGTGCCCATATCGTACTTTTCACGACCGGAAGAGGAACGCCGTTCGGCGGACCCGTGCCGACGGTGAAAATTTCAACCAATTCTGCTCTTTACGAGAAGAAAAAGCGTTGGATTGATTTTAATGCTGGCCAGCTGATCGAGGGTAAAGACATGGACACGCTGAAGCAAGAATTGTTCGAGTATATCCTGCAGATCGCAGCAGGTGAAACGAAAACGAATAATGAAGAGCATGGATTTAAGGAGATCGCCATTTTTAAGGATGGGGTCATTTTATAAATCGAGGAGGAACTTTATTGTGCAAAAGCTAACCAAGCAGCTTATTCCGGCGGATCAGCGTTTTGATCATTTGCCAGAGAAGATTATTCAGTTCGGTGAAGGAAATTTCCTCCGAGGCTTCGTGGATTGGATGGTGCAAGAGTGTAATAAGCAGGGACTGTTTAATGGGAGAGTGGTAGCGATCCAGCCTACTCCTCATGGCAAGGTTGTTCCGAAATTAAATGCGCAGGAAGGTCTGTATACGCTTGTCATAAGAGGAATCGAGAATGAACAAGTCGTTGATCGTACAGAAGTGATTTCCTCTATCAGTAGAGGAATCAACCCTTATAAGGATTGGGCAGAAGTACTGAAAGTGGCGGAAAACCCTGAGGTGCAGTTTGTCTTTTCCAACACGACCGAGGCGGGCCTCACCTACGCGAAAGAAGAGTATGATCCAGAGCAAGCTCCTCTTTCCTATCCTGGAAAGTTAACCGCATTTCTTTATCACCGCTACCAATCTAATGGAAAAGGCATGGCCATTTTCCCTTGTGAGTTAGTGGAAAGCAATGGCGAATTGTTAAAAGAAATCGTCCTTGCGATTGCAGAAGATTGGAAGCTTCCCAAGGCATTTAAAGAGTGGATCAACGAGCAAAATCATTTCTGCAATACCCTAGTCGACCGTATCGTTACAGGCTTTCCTAAAGATAGCATTGATGAGTACAGGGAGCGTCTAGGCTATGACGATGAATTGCTGACGGTAGGTGAGCCCTATCACCTGTTTGCTATTGAGGCTACAGAAGAAATAGCCGATGCGATTCCTTTTCATCGAGCAGGACTCAATGTTCACTGGGCGGATGTGAAATCGTTTCGGGAAATTAAGGTTCGAATCTTAAACGGCGCCCACACATTGATGGTACCGGTTGCTTTTCAAGCGGGGAAGGATACTGTACTCGAAGCCATGGAAGATGCAACACTTCGTCCCTTTATCGAAAAAGGAATCTACCAAGAGATTTTTCCTATTTTAAAAATGCCCACAGAGATGAAGAAGCCGTTTGCGGACTCCGTCATTGAACGCTTCCTGAATCCTTTTAATAAGCATTACCTTCGGGATATTGCGCTGAATTCCTTCTATAAATATCGCACAAGGCTCTTGCCTACTTTACTTGAAGCTGTCGAGCAGCAAGGGAAACCGTCAGAAGCGATTAGCTTTTCCTTCGCGGCGTTACTTTCCCTTTATCG
>JBEQAI010000376.1:0-3772 GCA_041640415.1 Ammoniphilus sp.
TGATCGAGACTTATCTTGGCTTCTTGCACTTGGGCAGGATTCAGCAGCCAAATTACATGCCCGCCTTTGGTCGTGACATCAAGATTGATGCTTTCCACATTTTTTCCCTTAGGTGAAACATTTACGCTGTAGGCTTGGTATTCCAGCCCTTTTCCTGTTTTTCTTACCTTGACATCCGCTTCATTTTCATTCATGCCAATAAATTTCATAGCGATCTGCCTTGCTTCATCTTGCGTGACTTCCTTGCCCTTCAGGTTCTCTGGCTTAAACTGTTTCTGGCTTTGCAGCGAATTAATTCCTGGACCCACTTCAACATTACTATACTCATCTACGGTGCGATCAATGGCTCGAAAACCATCTTGGATGGTTGCATCCAGTCCAGATTCCTCTTGAGCCAGTGCGGTTTCAACATCCATCCAGCGCAATTGCCGGTCCAGCACTTTATCTTGGACGGAACGGAGCTCTTCTTGGATTTCTTGAGCCTGTTTATGAAAACTCTTGAGTTGTTGATATTCTTTTTCGGACAAAGGGTCTTTATTGAGATCTCTAATGGCTACCTTATAAGAAAAGTCTCCAATATTCGCTAGAAACTCTTGGGTCTTACCGAACGGCAGCATACCTAATGGCAACTGGGCCACATCATTCCGGGCTTCGGCCGTGAGACGCCACACATTACTGAGAGTACCGTCAATTTGTCTTCTGGAGTTGACCGCAAGGGTTTTGCCCAGCTCATCCTGCAGCTGATCCATATTGTAGGTTAGCTCGTGAAAAGCTCTTTGATATTGATTTTCCGCCTTAATGAGTACCCTGTTTTTTTCCTGATTTTCTTGATACCCCCACATGCCTAGACCAATGACCGCTACAGCAAGTACAGGTGCTATGACTCCGGTTACTTTTGTATACATATAGGTATGTTCACTCCTTATTTACAGAATATATGCTTGCCGATCTTTTTCACCTGAGGGCGAGTCCAGATCCAACCGGAAGTTGCGGTATCTGGGTTGAAATAATACGTACAACCGCCTGTTGGATCCGTGCCATTTAAAGCGTCTTGGACAGCCTTTCGGGCTGTATCATTTGGAGTCAGCCATATCTGCCCATCTGCAACCGCAGTGAAGGCTCTGGGCTCAAAGACGACTCCGGTTGGATTATTAGGGAATGTAGCACTTTTCACTCGGTTCAGTATCACCGCAGCCACCGCCACCTGCCCAACATAAGGCTCTCCCCGCGCTTCTCCATAGACGGCATTGGCCATGATCTTTAGATCATTATCGGAATAGCCATGAGGCTTATAGCTTGCCTGTCCTCCACCGGTCGGTGCTTGGTTCTGATTTTGATTCTGATTCTGGTTGCCTGCCTGTTTCGGTGCTGCTTGATTCGGTTTGGGATTATACTTTGTCTTACTGGCTAAGATCCTTTGGGTTTGTGGGCCTGCTTTACCGTCTACATTCAGACCAAAATCCTTTTGGAACTTGCGTAATGCCCAGTACGTATTCCATCCAAACTTTCCGTCCGACACATCATTTAAATATCCTATGTACTTTAAGCGTTCCTGAAGCTCCACTACATCTTGGCCTGAGGAACCTCGGGACAGGACTCTTCCGCTAAATGTCTCCTTATCCATAACAGAGGTCAAATTTATAAGAGCCACGATCATCGAAATGGAGAGGGCCATCAGGATCAAAATTCTGAAGCGATGGGTCATAGATCATCCTCCTGCTTCCAGTTTGTGTTAGTATTGCTCTTATTGTGAGTTTTATCCAGGAGGATTATGCTAAAGAAAAAAAGGATACGCCGCTAAAAGGCATATCCTTATAAGTATTCGATCTCAGAAACTTGAAAATCTCGATCATTATTGCAGAGGCACTGTTTAAAGCCTGTTTCCACTTCTCCAGACTTCGCCCGTTTACCGACAAGTGTAAATTTCTCCCCGCATAAGTTACAGCGAATTCTAACCTTATGTCGTTCGTTCACTGACATTTAGACTCCTCCTTCTAGTCATCCTCATTCCTAGTTTGATCAGAAGGAAGCCATTTTAGACTTGTTTTGAACTTTCCGTACACGCCTTAGAGAGACAATCCAAAGAACTGCCATAAATGGAGTAATAATCCATAGATAGTGGTGCTTAGTTTTAAGCAAAATCATATCATAGCACCCGTGCAGCAGTGCAGGAACAACAACCGCATAAACCATAAGCAAGCGTTGTTTAGAAGGTATGGATTCGAATTTAGCTCTTCCTAAATAATAGCCCATTGTTACCCCAAATAAAGCATGACTAGATACAGGAAGCAGAGCTCTCATCCAGGCTTCTTGAATCCCAAAAGAATACAGATAAAAGAAATTCTCCAATGTGGCAAATCCGAGGGAAACGGCAACGGAATAGACAATTCCGTCATAAGGCTCATCAAACTGTACATGTTTATAAACCGTATAATAAACAATAAACCATTTAAAAAACTCCTCGATCAAACCGGCAATGATAAACGCCTTGCCAAAGTCACCGAAGTAAAATTCTTCCTGCAGCCCATACTGAAGAACCATTACAGGAAAAACCAATAGGATTCCAAAAACAAAAGTCTTAATGACCATATGCAAAGGCTCGGTTTGATAGCGATCCTTCAAGTAGAAAAAACTTAATAGTGCAATACCAGGTGCGATAGACGCACCAATCGTGGCGATCATATGCCTATCCCCCCCACTTTTTATTGGGGCACTTTTTCATTATACTAGTGAAAAGACCACGTGTAACCATCCGTTCTTTTCCATCGTAACATGCTTTCAAGAAATATAAAACACCTGGAGGAATATATGAATAAGATCGTTATCATTAATACAGGCGGTACCATCGCCATGGCAGTTGACGATGAGAGTGAAGCCGTCAAGCCACAAGGTGAGCAGCCCCTGCATCAGGTTACTCCCTTTTTAAAAGGTTTTGGTGAGATTGTCATGGATGATTTCCTTAATCTCCCGAGTCCACATATGACTCCCCAGCACATGTTCCAACTGGCCGTGCATATACAGGGATATCTGCAAGATGAAGCGGTCACGGGCGTTGTGGTAACCCACGGGACTGATACTCTGGAAGAAACAGCCTATTTACTTGATTTATGTCTAGCTACAGACAAGCCGATTGTCGTCACTGGTGCGATGAGGAGCAGTAATGAGCTAGGAGCCGATGGTCCTATCAATCTCGTGCACTCGGTTCGGGTGGCCGCTCAACCCGAAAGTAGAAAAAGAGGCGCACTGGTTGTCTTCAATGATGAGATTCATGCTGCACGATATGTATCTAAAACCCATACTAGTAACGTAGCGACCTTCCAATCGCCGCAGCATGGCCCAGTCGGTTTAATCTCCAAAAAAACGATACAATATACAGAAGCGCCTCTTCCACGAGAGACATTCCATCTTCAAGCGATCTCTGCCAATATTCCTCTAATTAAAGTGGTTACCGGGATGCAGGCGGATTGGTTGACTTTTCTATTGCAAGATAACATCCATGGGGTAGTAATTGAAGCTTTTGGTGCAGGGAACGTTCCCCCGAGCATCGTACCGATCATCCAGAAGCTTTGTGATGAAGAAAAGCCCGTCGTTCTCGTTTCACGCTGTTTTAATGGTTTCGTACAGGATCTATACGGCTATGAAGGCGGGGGATATCAGTTGGGGAAGATGGGAGTCCTTTTCTCTAATGGATTAAATGGTCAAAAAGCAAGAATTAAGCTCATGATTGCCTGGGAGACGACAAAGGATCCTAAAGAACTCGCGAAGCTTTTCC
>JBEQAI010000377.1:0-3748 GCA_041640415.1 Ammoniphilus sp.
TTGCTACAAGCCTCCTGGAAGCTGGCGCCTGCTTTGGCTGCAGGGAACACGGTGGTGCTGAAGCCGGCGGAAATTACCCCTTTAACCACCATTAAGATGGCGGAAATTTTTGAAGAGGTAGGGCTTCCTCCAGGGGTCGTGAATGTGGTGTTAGGACCTGGATCTTCAGTCGGTGCAGAGCTGGCAGAGAATCCTTTTGTTGATCTGATTTCCTTTACCGGAGGAGGAGTTGCTGGTCGTCAAATTATGCAAGCGGCTGCCCAAAATTTTAAAAAGATCTCGCTGGAATTGGGTGGAAAAAATCCAAATGTGGTGTTTGCAGATGCAGATTTTGAAACCGCTGTCGATTACGCGATTAATGCTGTATTCTTCCATGCGGGTCAGGTTTGCTCAGCTGGAGCGCGACTCCTCATAGAAGAATCCATCCATGACCGGTTCGTCGCCGCGATGGTGGAACAAGCAAAGAAGATTCGGATGGGTAGCGGCTTCGATGAACGAACACAAATGGGTCCTGTGATTTCTGCCGAACAGCTGGCTGCGATTGAGAAGTATATCGAGAAGGGTGTTCAAGAAGGAGCAAAGCTGGTTTTAGGAGGAAAACGAGCCAGCCAAGCTGAATTGCAAAATGGATTTTTCATCGAGCCTACGATCTTTGTTGGATGCCATACGGATATGCACGTTGTCCAAGAGGAATCCTTTGGCCCGGTCATGACCGTTGAGACCTTTAAAAATGAAGAAGAAGCCATCCGTTTAGCGAATGACAGCCGTTTCGGCTTGGCTGGCGCTGTCTGGACACAAGATATGAACCGGGCAGAACGGGTGATGAAAGCGATGCGTATGGGGACGGTCTGGATCAATGATTATCATCCGTACTTTCCGCAAGCGCCTTGGGGCGGGTACAAGCAGTCAGGGATTGGCCGTGAGCTAAGCCATGTCGGGCTAGAAGAGTATACCGAGATCAAGCATGTTTATACGAACATTAAGCCAGAGCCGATGAAGTGGTTCGGTTAATCTAAAAACAGGGAGGAGAATTAAGGATGAATATGAGATTTGAGCGTATGGGGAGATTAAAAAGCTTTGAAATGCCAACGGTGGTAGTACATGGAATTGGCGTGATTAAGCAGGCTGGGGAACAAATCAAGAATTTAGGGGTGAGCCGTGTGCTCCTCGTGACGGACCCTGGCGTTCAAAAAGTAGGGCTGACAGTAGGGGTCATCAAAAGTCTGAAGGAAAGCGAAATTGATGTGGTAGTTTACGATCAAGTAGAGCCCAATCCTTCTATATATACGGTAGCAAAGGGTACTGCGAAATATGTGGAAAATGGGTGTGATGGCTTAGTGGCCGTGGGGGGAGGCAGTTCCATGGATACAGCCAAAGCGATTGGGGTGGAGGTGGCACATGGCGAGCCCGTGTTGAATTATGAGGCCGCTCCAGGCAAGAAGCCCCTAGCAAAGCGCATCCCGCCGTTAACCACCATCCCTACGACGGCGGGAACGGGAAGTGAAGTTACCCAATGGGCGGTTATCACCGATCCTGCAAGGGAGTTCAAATTTAATACGGGAGGGCCATTGATTGCCGCTCACTTGACCATTATCGATCCGGAGCTTCATGTGTCTATGCCGGCCCATATTACCGCGGGAACGGGAATTGACGCCCTGTCCCATGCCATTGAGTGCTATACCTGCCATTATGCTCAGCCGATGACCGATGCGGTAGCGTTGTTGGCCATGGAATACGTGGCCAAGTATCTTCGTCGGGCGGTTTCGAATGGCCAAGATATCGAAGCCCGCTACGGGATGGCGAAGGCAGCGATGCTTGCCGGCTTGTCCTATGGAAGTGAATCGGCAGGAGCAGCCCACGCGATGGCACAGACATTAGGAGGGATTATTCCTGTAGCTCATGGCCCCTGTGTAGCAGCGATGCTGGGGCCTGTAATGGAATATAACTGGATGGGAGAACCGGAGAAGTTTGCTCGTATCGCCCAGGCGCTGGGGGTCAATATCCATGGCATGACACAGGAGGAAGCGGCGAAAGCGGCCGTCCGTGAGGTGTATCGTCTGGTAAGGGATGTGCAGATCCCCACACTTGAGCAACAAGGGGTGCCAGCCGAGATGATTCCCCGTTTAGCGGAAGAAGCATATAGAGATCCGCAAACGATTGGGAATCCACGTGATATAAATGTCAAAGGCTATGAGTGGGTCTATCGACGCTGCTTTAACCTAGAGCCATCAACGGTATAAAGAAATAGGTTGCGGGAGCCATCCTCAAAGCTGGGAAGAGGATGGCTCCTGTATTACGCGGTGAGGTGAGCGCTGACATGACTTATGCCATCATGGGGTTAATCCAGGTTCTTTATGTAGCCCTCTATTCGATACGAAGTGTATTCATGATCAAAGGAATGAAATATTTAGCGGCCTTTATTAGCACAATCGAAATCTTTGTTTACATTACAGGCTTGGCCATTGTACTGAAGTATATGGATTCCACGCTTGGCATTATTACGTACTGCGGATCATACGGAATCGGCATTTTATTGGGCATTTATATCGAACAGAAGATTGCCTTGGGCTATATTGCTTTACAAGTCATTTCAGAGCAAGCCGAGATGTCCCATGAACTCCGAGCGAACGGTTACGGTGTCACCACGTGGACAGGGCAGGGTGCGCAAGGGACGAGGATGGTCTATATTGTGCTAGCCCGGCGAAAACAGTATGCTCACTTGAAGTCGCTCATTCAGCAGATTGATTCCAAGGCCTTTATGATTTCATACGAGCCTTCGAACTTTGTCGGTGGCTTCTGGACTAAAAGCATCAGTAAATAAAAATACTCAGAACTGGCTTGATGCCTAGTTCTGGGTATTTTTTTGATTATATCCACTTGTTTTAACCACTCATAATACTGGCGGGATTGATTCAACTGTTAGAGATTGGCTATCGCTTTCTCTGTATCCATATGGGAGTATTCGAATATTGGGCAAGCTCTGTACCGGACATTCGTTCCGCTATCGGGGTCACTAGGATGGTTTTCTTGGTTGATACGGACATGGGTTCCTTTATTTTATGAAATAAGGCGTCTTTTCTAAGCATTTCCATCAGAGGATCCTATGTCCTTTAACATGGTGAAATTGCCTATTTGGGGTAAATAAGGGATCGTCTCTGTCCCTAAAGAGGTCTTCAGACGGTACCCAGCTCGATTAATCTAGAAAAAATAGTCTGCTGTTGTAATTTTTCAACTCATTACTTGGTGATTGATCTGTAATCCCAATCGATGAAACGATGATAATGATGAAGAAGAACACCATACCAATTAAAAAGTGTATCTCCCGAAAGGTTTTCTTCATGCTAATCAGCCCTCGCTAATGTAAATAATCTTTATTAAAGATATTACAATAAATTATATAGCAAGACTATAGGTCATGTCATAATATAAATTCTGAACATTAAATATTTATTGAATAAATTATAATCAGATATTATAATGAATATAAATTTATCTAATAGATAAGGAGGAATATACCTATCCATGGGAGAGATCTTATGACGTTTAGCTTAATCAAACAAAAGGGAAGATGGTGAGTAAAAATGACGATACCGCGAAAAGTGGGAGAATTAGTGTTATTTGTGTTGATTGGAGTTATTATTACATACCTCTTATTGCCTTTATTGTCGGTGTTTATCACGAAAAGTCCGGCGATGATCTTGGAGAAGCTACAAAGTCCGGTGATCTACCAAGCGCTGAGTTTAAGCTT
>JBEQAI010000378.1:0-3745 GCA_041640415.1 Ammoniphilus sp.
GATACCAAGGATTACGAACTCGCAGGGATTTCGGATGACCTCCGTGGGTATTTTTCACCCATCGTACTCGCAACCCTATTAGAACGGGTCAGCAGCCATCTGGAGAAGGCAAGGAATCATCCCTTAACAACTAGAAGATACTATAGGAGGGTTCAATATTAAAACCTTGACAGAATCATCAGATTATTTTAAAATGTAATCAAAACGGTATATACCAATCAGGAGTTGTAGAGTATGAGTCGAATCCACCGCGAGGATGAAGATACCCCTTACTATAAGGTCCTTAAAGACAAGATTATAGAAGACATCGAGAGCGGAAAGCTAAACCATGGGGATAAGCTGCCATCGGAGAGGGAACTGGCTGAACAGTTCGGGATTAGCCGAATGACAGCAAGGCATACTCTATCCATCTTGGAACGAGAAGGGTTAGTGGAGCGCAGAGTCGGCGCGGGCACCTTTATCACCAACAAGCGAATTGAATTGGATACCATTACGTTTAATAGCTTTTCGAAGAATATGATAGGAAGAGGCTATACTCCAAGCACCAAGAAGCTTTCCATTCAAAAGGTACCGGCTAAAGCGGTCTTAGCGAAGAAGCTCAAAATTTCCGAAGGGGATGAGCTCATTGTCATCAAGCGGCTGAGACTCGTGAACGATACGCCGGTTGCCATTGAGGAATCTTGCATACCGTACAAGTATTGTGTGGGAATTGAGGATATGATCCAAGAGGATGCTTCCCTATACCAATTGCTTGAGGAGAAGTTTGGCATTGTTCTCATCCGAGCACAGGAATATATGCAAGTCACCTTTTGCGATGAATCAGAAAGTAAGCTGTTGCGCATCAAAACGGAGAGTCCATGCATTTTGCTTGAAGCTGTCGCCTTTGACAAGGAGGATCGAGAAATCGAGTTTTCCAAGTCCATTACGCGTAGTGATATTGTAAGGTACTACTCAGAGTTGCGTCTTAGATGAGGTTGTTTTTTTAAGTGAAATGGTATATACCATTTCACTGGCGTAACAATGATCAAAAAGAGGAGGGTTACATTTTGCTAAAACTAAACAAAAAATTAGCACTAGCCGCTACATTGATCTTTTCCTTACTCATCAACGGATGCTCCAGCACAACCTCTAATCCTCAGGATGCAGCAAAAGATGGACAGATCGAGTTAAAGTTTTTGCACAAATGGCCCCAACCTGAATACGCTCCTTATTTCGATGAAGTGGTAAAGGATTTTGAAGCAAAGAATCCCAACATTAAGATCAAAGTGGAAGCGGTTGCAGATGAACCGATGAAAGATAAGCTCCGCGTGGTGATGGGAGGAGGGGCTGTCCCGGACATCACTTTCTCTTGGTCGGGTGAGTTTGCTCGGAAATTTGTCCGCTCAGGAGCAGCTATGGATCTGACCCCGCATCTGAATGCGGATCCGGAATGGAAGAACAGCTTTATTCCTGCCTCCTTACAGCCGTTTACTTCAGACGGAAAGAACTATGGGATCCCTCTTCGTTTCAACGGCAAGTTCTTTGTCTACAACAAAGAAATTTTTGATAAGCATGGATTGCAAAAGCCACAAACATGGGACCAATTCTTGCAGGTCCTAGACCAATTAAAGCAAGCAGGCGAGACCCCGCTCATTCTAGGGAACGCCAGCCCTTGGGCGGCGATCCATTACCTTACCGGATTGAATCAGAAAATGGTAGACACAAATGTGAGAATGAAAGATTATAATCCGAGCTCCGGTGAATTTACAGACCCTGGTTATATAAAAGCGATGGATTATTTAAAAGATTTACAGGTAAAAGGATACTTTAACAGCAATGTCAATTCGAATTCGCATGACATGGCCTCCCAGCTATTCTATACGGGAAAAGCGGCGATCTTTTACCTGGAGTTGGAGGAGTTTCCTTTAGTGGAGGGAAGCCTCTCCGGCAAGTGGGGCTTCTTCCCGATGCCGGATATTACGGAAGGAAAAGGGAACCCGAAATATATTACAGGAGCACCGGATGGCTTTATCGTTTCTTCCAAAACGAAATATCCTGACGAAGCCTTGGCCTTTCTGAAGTTCTTGACCAGCAAGGAAAATGCAGAAAAAATGGTAAAGCAAATTGGATGGCCTAGCCCCATTGATGGCGCCACTAACCCGGATACCGCACTAAAGCAAGTAGTGGAAGGCGTAGAGGTTATGAAGACAGCAGAGGGAATGGCCGAATGGCTCGATACCGATGTTCATGCCAAGGTGGCGGATGTCTATTTGACCAATATCCAGCTGCTTCTCGATGGGTCGAAAACCCCTCAGGAAATTATGAAGGAAGTTCAAGCTGTCGCTAAAGAAGTAGCCAAGGAAGTGAAATGATTCTAACGGGTGGGTCGCCTACACAGGCGGCTTACCCCCTCCAAGGAGGGAGAAGGAAGTTGAACTCATATCAATCTGCTCGAGCCGCGCTCCCTTACATCGTACCCGCACTCCTTCTTGTCCTGGTTTTCGTGTTTCTTCCAGTTTGCTTCAACCTCTATTACAGCATGTTCAGGTGGAACGCATTTGAGATCAACAGGGTATATGTAGGGTTAGAGTATTACGTGAGATTGTTCTCCGATCCAGTTTTTTATATCGCCTTAAAAAATAATGTCATCTACGCTGTGATCTCCATCCTATTTCAAGTCGGAGGTGGCCTCGTATTAGCTGCTGTACTGGAGGATAAGGTCATCCGAAGATGGCAAACGTTGTTTCGCACCATCTTTTTTATCCCTTCTGTTATTTCCATTGCCGTAGTCGGGTTGCTGTGGCAATTACTGTACAATCCTGACATCGGTTTAATTAACGGAGCCCTGCGGGCAATCGGCCAGAACGAATGGGCGCACGCCTGGTTGGCGGATAGTAAAACGGCCATCTATGCAGTAGTAGCGGTATCCCAATGGCAATTTACAGGGTATATGACGATGCTATTTTTGATTGCTATGCACAAAATCCCAGGAGAATTGTATGAAGCATCCATGATTGATGGGGCCAATCGCATTCAAACCTTTTTTCATATTACCATCCCGCAGATCAAAGAGATGATTCTGGTAGGGACGATGATCACGGTCATTGGCGCTTTTCGTGTCTTTGATGAGGTCTACGTCATGACCTTCGGAGGACCTGGGCGATCCACTGAGGTTATGGGGACGATGCTTTATCGGGCAGCCTTTCGAAATGATGAGATGGGTTACGCTTCTGCCATTGCCACGATTATTTTTGTGGTCACCCTATCCTTGTCTTTACTGCAGATGAAGCTCGCTAAATCCGGACAGGAGGACTAAGGCCCGATGACCTTACGAAATCGATTGTTTCAAACCGCGGTATTGATCTGGTTTTTGGTGTACTCCCTTGCTGTTGTTTATCCCTTGTTATGGCTCGTCATGAATGGGTTGAAATCCAATCGAGAGTTTTTCTTGGACACGTGGTCCCTTCCTAAAGAGTGGTTGTGGAGCAATTATGTCGCCGCTTGGAATGCAGGGGTAGGAAAGTTTTTTTTCAACAGTGTATTGGTAACTGTTGTCTCAGTAGTTCTTGTACTAATGTTGGGTTCCATGGCAGCTTACGGATTGAGCCGTTTCCGCTTTAGAGGTGCTAATTTTCTCTTGATTATGATTCTTAGTGGTCTCATGCTGGCTCCGCAAGTGAGTTTGATATCGTTGTATAAAATGCTGCAGACCATTGGGCTTTACAATACGTATTGGGCTTTAATCGTACCGTATGTAGCGTTTCAA
>JBEQAI010000379.1:0-3743 GCA_041640415.1 Ammoniphilus sp.
CTTTTCCCTACTGTCAGCTACGCGAATCCTATTACTCAAGAGCCGTCCATTTCGGTAAAGCTTGTTAATTTTATCGGGAACCCCACGCGCCTTACGATCGAACTAAACGGTAATTATTCCGTAGAGGTACACTCTTTAACCTTGGCATCCGGAGTCTACGAAGTCCGAATCGAAAACGATAGACTTACCCTCTCTCAAAATGGACAAGCCTATCTCACAAACCAGACGGGTTTGATGCTAAAGCCTAGCTCAGACCAATTGATGATCAAGATTAACCAAAGGCCCTATTTAGGGACCATGAACTTCACGCTAGAGAATGGGAAAACGATTCGTCCGATTAATACCTTGCCTATTGAAGACTATGTCAAAGGCGTCATTCCCTTTGAAATGCCAGCCTCCTGGAACATAGAAGCCTTGAAGGCTCAAGCGGTTGCTATTCGGACCTATGCTATCCGTCGTCAGAATCAACTCATTGATGATACAACGAATTTCCAGGTGTATGGAGGCCATCATTCGCACGTCAACAGCATTCAAGCTGCGAATGAAACCAATGGGCAAGTTCTCACTTTTAGAGGAGAATGGGTAGAGACCGTCTACTCTTCTAGTAACGGTGGAAAAACGGAAGCAAGCGGCAGTTTGTGGAGGCCTTTTGACTACCTGCTATCCCAAGATGATCCTTATGACCCCAAAAACCCGTGGTCCCTATCGTTCGCTAAGCAACAGATCGATGTCACTAGCTTGGATTTGTCACAGTCACATCTCTGGTGGTCAACCACCTTTGAAAAGGACCTTACCATTATGAATGCCATGAGAACGTGGCTCCAGCAAAATGGGTGGACAGGTCGAGAGCTCAAAATAACTTCTGTGCCCAAGTTTGAATGGGCCAATGTGAAAACCGCAGGAGGCAGAGAGACCCGAGCCGCCATAATCATCGAGTTTCTGGCCAGAGACCCCCAGGGTACCATTCAACAGCAGCGCTTTGAACGAGGCGACCTCTCGCTTATTGAAGTTCGGAAAATGGTGGGAGGAGCCCACATCTTTAGAAGCTACTTTGTCGAGCCCGTTCAAGACTTAGGCTCTTCTTATACCGTGAGAGGAAATGGGTTTGGACATGGAGTGGGGATGAGCCAGTATGGGGCTAAAGCCATGGCAGATCAGGGGTTCAAGATGGAAAACATTCTATCTTTCTATTACCCCGGTACCTCCTTATCGGCAGCTAAGCCTTCTCCATCTGTCGTTGTGTCTCAACCCCTATTGGCAACAGAACCGGTGGCAGCACCTACACCAGCACGTCCTGCACTTCCTGTGCCTCCAGCAACGGTAACCACGGCAATTGCCCCTGCTGTAAAGCCAAGCGTGACCGTGGCTGTCGCCCCGCCGAAAGTACAGCCGGTCGTTGTCTCACGATCTGCCCCGAGCATAGTGCAAGGAAAGATCAAATCGACCGTGGTGGTTGGAGTGCGCAAGAATCCAGGATTTTCCACAAAACCACATGCCACAGTCAAAAATGGACAAACCGTTCAAATCTTGGGGAAAAAGGATCGCTGGATACAAATTAAAGCGGGTAGTGTGACCGGTTTTATCCCGGATAATTTTATTCAGCCTTCGAAATAAGGTTTTTATGGTGTGATTTACATCACACCCTTGAGATGCTCTAGCTGTTAAGATAGATTTATCAACAGTTCATGAGGAGTGAATCGGATGACACTCGCTAACGTCTCGGAAGTTTTTCTACAGTGTGAACACCCATTCTATAAAGAGGTGGAAGTACAATCACTAGAAGTCAGCTGCGTGTTATATAGCTCCGCTACTTCCTATCTCACAACCATCCAGCTTCCGACGTTGAATTGGGATCAGATGCTGCATCAGATCTCTATCGAACTCATCCGTTTACGATCCTATGAATGGATGCAGCAATAGTAAGGAAGTTGTGTATTAAAACTTGGGGGAGTTTTATTACATACAAGGGCAGGAATTCCTGCCCTTTTTGTTATATGACGGCAAACCCTCCTTTTCGACGCTTGAAAAGTACACAGCAGGTTATTTTTATGCTAAAATTCATATATATTTAGAGAAAGCCATTATATCCTGAAGGATTGGTGATGAGTACGTTGGGTTTGTCCAAAGGTGAGATAAAGCGCCAAAAGATTTTGGGAGCCGTTATCGGGTTCGTTCAGACGAATCAAGGTTCACCCACCGTTCAGAATATTATGGAATTGACTGGAATACGGTCATTCAACACGGTCTCCCGTCATTTGAAGGCTCTGCAGCAAGAAGGATTTCTAGACTGGGAACCTGGCTCCAATGGAAAGATTACCGTACTGGGTGAGACTCCGTAATTGCTCCCCTCTGCATGGTTAAACAACAGCCTTTTTAGGCTGTTTTTTCTTTATATTTTCTGGAACCCTCCAACTCAAAATGAATATAATAAATATTTCGTTTATTTTTTATGTTGACATTTATCCCCACAATAAGTACTATAATGAATATCAGTTGGAACAAAGGGGAGTAGCTTTCAGGTTTTTCCTGAAACAAAGTCGTCATTACGTGGAACCAAGATTCCACCGGCTTTGTTGGTACATATTTCTTGTACTTAGCAAGACCTTTGCCTTATGGCAGAGGTCTTTTTATTTTTGCCATAAGGACATCAAAATTCATGTAAGGAGAGGGTAGCGTGTTGTTTGAAACCGAGTTTTGGATGGCCTTATTAACGATTATTGCAATTGATTTAGTACTCGCGGGTGACAACGCTGTTGTTATTGCTTTAGCTAGTCGTAACCTGCCTGCTGACCAGCGCAACAAAGCCATTTTGTGGGGAACCTTCGGAGCCGTTGTGATCCGGATACTCTTAACCCTAGTTGCCGTATGGCTGTTGAAGATTCCGCTTCTTCAAGCGATTGGTGGACTTCTACTTATCTATGTGGCCGTTAAGCTACTGAAGAACGAAGAAGAAACCGAACATATTCAAGCGGGGATGACCTTAAAACAAGCGATTCAAACGATCGTAGTAGCTGACCTGATTATGGGCTTAGATAACGTGCTTGCGATCGCCGGCGCCGCACACGGGAATATGGTCCTTGTCGTGCTAGGTTTAGCAATCAGCATCCCAATTGTTGTCTGGGGTAGCAAGTGGATTGCCGCCTGGATGAATCGCTTCCCTATCATCGTTTACATTGGAGCAGGTATCCTAGCGTACACCGCAGGAACGATGATCACTCATGATAAGCTTACTCAATCCTATATTCTTTCGAATCTCCCAGGCTCCAATTGGATGCTTCCAATCCTATGCGTCGTCTTTGTTATCGGATTGGGTAAATGGATGAACAGAAATCAGTCGGCTGCTCTTCAAACTGAAGAAACGAATACCAAGGCTGTTTAAAGAAAAAAGAAAGGGTGACCCCAATTGCTATGGGGTCACCCTTCGTCAC
The DNA here is from genome assembly GCA_041640415.1 of Ammoniphilus sp. Classification (GTDB taxonomy): domain Bacteria; phylum Bacillota; class Bacilli; order Aneurinibacillales; family RAOX-1; genus YIM-78166. The sequence continues at coordinate 3,429 of JBEQAI010000379.1, forward strand.
TTATACTTTGAAATTTCCAATCATGCCTCTTAAATCCTTCGCCATCTAAATATGACACTTTTCGGACTTTTTACCTAGAAAAAAAGAGGCTGTAGCTAAAGGTCGGAGAATCGACTTTTAGCTGCAGCCCTTTTGGTCCTGTCGCTTAATTGGCCACCGATTGCAAACGAATCTGATCGGCCAGCATAGCAATAAACTCTGAATTCGTCGGTTTACACTTCATCTTGTTGACGGTGTAGCCAAACATAGAATTAATCGATTCCATATTCCCTCTTGACCACCCTACATCAATCGCATGCCGGATAGCCCGTTCTA
>JBEQAI010000380.1:0-3735 GCA_041640415.1 Ammoniphilus sp.
GAATAAATAGAGGACTAGGATGGCAAATAGCCCACCCAGCAAGGCATGCTCTGCCACCGTATTAATAGAATCTTTAATGTACTTGGACAGGTCCACAATAACGGTTAGTTTCATGCCATCTGGCAGTTCTTTATCTAGTTTATCTAATTCTTTGTGGACGGTCTCGGCTACATTGACGGTATTTCCTCCAGAAGCCTTTGTTATTGTTAACCCAAGGCTTGGCTCCCCGTTTAGAAAGCTCAATTGTGTTACATCAGCCAAGGTATCACTAACCGTTGCAACATCCTTTAGCAAGATGCTGCCTCCCGCTATAGCTATCGGAGTTTCTCCGATACTTTGCACACTTTTAAATTCGCCTTGCACGCGGATGCTAAGCTCCTCTGCCCCCTGCTTCACAGACCCCGCAGAGCCGGATAGGTTATTAGCCGCTAGAGCTTGGCGAACTTGGTCCAGCGTGATACCATACACTTCAAGCTTTAAGGGATCCAGCATCACTTCAATATATCGGTCCCGTCCACCAAGTATACCGATGGAAGCTACACCGTCGATACGTTCAAGTCTAGGCTTAATCACATTATCGGCTACAGACTTTAACTCCGCGGAACCCTGGTTTCCTGTCAATGCAATTGTCATCACAGGCTCAGCATTTGGATCAAAACGCAAGATACGCGGGGATTGAGCTGTGTCGGGCAGCATGCCTTTGATCAAGTCCACTTTATCCCGCATATCGAGGGTAGCTTGATCCAGATCAGTTCCCCAATTAAATTGGATAATCACCTGTGACGCTCCTCCAACCGAGTTGGAAGAGATCTGGTCCACGTTCGCTACAGATGCCAAAACCTCCTCAATAGGCTTAGTCACAAGCTTCTCCACTTCGGCAGGTGTACCGCCCTCTACATTGGTGACAACAACTGCTACAGGAAGGTTTAACTCAGGGTAAAGATCAACCGCCATTTTGGGAAAGGATACAAAACCAAAAATAAGCATGGCCACGATAATCATCCAGACGGTGACCGGTCGTCTGATCGCTAAATCCGATAGGTTCACTCAGACTCACTTCCTTTCCTTACAGACAGGGACTTAATATGATGTTCCAAATAAGCTTGGAGTGTGGATAAAGAGGCAACAATCATTTCTTCTTCCTCCTTAGACATGCCGTGAAACATCTCTCTAAAATAATCAGGGCTCATGATTGGATCAGTATGTTGGAGCTCCTGACATTTCTTCGTGAGCCTTACCCACACCACGCGTCGATCAGTTTCGGCTCGATAGCGCTCGACTAGGCCATCCCGTTCCAGCCGATCGATAATACCAGATACTGTGCTGTAAGAAAGATCAACAGCCTTACTAATATCTCCGACTGTCTTCGCTTCGTCCTTAATGGTATCGATGACGATAGCCTGAGGAATCGTGATATTTCGCCTTTTCAACTCATGAGTGACGATGCCCATGAAATTCATGTTATGTTCCATAAGCAATTTCGCTAGCTTTTCCACTTGTTTCTCACCCACTTACTATTTCGTATGTCGAAAATTTTCTATCTCCAAAATTTCGTGTTCCGAAATATCTTAGACAGAAAACTATTTCGCGTCAAGAAATAATTCTACCGTTTGAATTATAACCTGCAATCATGAACGAAAGATGAACAAGAGGTAAAATTGGGGTAAAAAATAATCGTACAATTCCGCTTAAATCTTGAAAAGGAAGAAGGATAACGAATTTAATCGTAGATATACGACTAAATGCAGATAAAGCCAATAAATATTAGCTTCATTGCCTAATTAGACGGATTTCTACGACTAAATCTTTCCTCCTCAAGCTAATTCAGGAAAACAAGCGGAATTCTACGATTATTTACACTTCCCAAAAAGGGGAGGGGCTGATCCTCTTGGATCAGCCCCGCAATTTAAGCTACTTAAAAACCAAAATACTCCTTAGCATTGTTATAGCAAATATTTTGTACAATCGCACCTAGCAATTCTCTGTCATCAGGGAACTCGCCATTCTCTACCCATTCCCCGATCAGGTTGCACAAGATGCGACGGAAATACTCGTGTCTCGTATAAGATAAGAAACTTCTAGAGTCGGTCAGCATTCCTACAAAGCGCGTTAATAAGCCGCAATCCGCCAGCGTTTTCATCTGCTGAATCATGCCTTCCTTGGTATCATTAAACCACCAAGCGGCACCGAACTGGATTTTTCCGGCGACTCCTCCCCCTTGATACGATCCCATGAGCGTGGCAAGGATCGGATTATCATTCGGGTTTAGGGAATACAAGATGGTTTTCGGCAGTTGATTGTCGGTGGCTAAGGTATCTAGCAGACGACTCAAAGGATAAGCGATCGAACTATCGTTCATAGAATCATAACCCGTATCCGGTCCTAGCTGCTGGAACATTCTCGTGTTGTTATTTCGTGCGGCATTAATATGGAACTGCATCGCCCAGCCTAGTTCGTGGTACAGCTTACCGAGGAACACTAAGGTATAGGTCTTATACTTTTTCTCTTCCTCTAAAGTAACCGTCTGGCCCTGAAGTGCCTTAGCGTAAATTTCAGCCGCTTCTTCCTTTGTTGTTTCTGCATACGGTACGTAGTCAAGAGCATGATCCGATACACGTCCGCCTACCGAGTGGAAGAATCTCACGCGAGATTCCAGAGCAGACAAGAACTGATCATAGGTATATACCGATTGGTTAGAAACTTGCTGCAGCTTTTGCACCCATTGAGTGAAGCCTTTTCGGTTGATTTCAAGACCCTTGTCTGGTCGGAAAGATGGCAATACCGCCACATCAAAATCTTCGATTTCCTTAATTTTTACATGATATTCTAAGGTGTCAACAGGATCATCGGTTGTAACTACCACTTTTACATTAGACTTCTGAATAATATCCCTAGCCCCAAAACCACCTCCGGTAAGGATTGCATTCGCCTTTTCCCAGATGACCGGCGCATTTTTCTCATTTAAAAGTTCGGATACTCCAAAATAACGTTGAAGCTCCAGGTGTGACCAGTGATAAAGGGGATTTCCAATCGTCAACGGGACGGTCTTCGCATAGGACAAGAACTTGTCGTAGTCTGCTCCATCTCCTGTGATGTTTTGCTCCTCTACTCCATTCGCGCGCATCAATCTCCACTTATAATGGTCGCCATATAGCCAGATCTCTGTCAAGTTTTTATAGCTCTTGTTTTCATAGATTTCCTGCGGGCTTAAATGGCAGTGATAATCGATGATCGGCATTTCTTTTGCATATTGATGGTAAAGCTCGGCAGCTGTTTGATTGGACAATAAAAAGTTCTCATCTAAAAATTTCTTCATCGTTTATTTCCCCTCCGTTAACTTTAACAGTGATTTTGTCATTCCATCCTGTACAATCTGGCTTAAATAGCCATACACCGTTTCCGATAGGTGCGGAACTTCGTTCAAATCTTGTCCCCACCAGGCCTCTTGACTGAGGACATTTCCTACAAGGTCCTCTAAACGAAGAGCTTCGTGTTCATACGCAGACCATAGACTTGCGAGCAAAGCGACCACTTCCGGCTGGTCTCTTAAGCTGTACGGTTCCTCTCCTCGTATTCCCGTAAGTTCGTTCTCAGCGGTTTTCTTTCCGCGATAAAGGGAAAGTAACGCCGCGAAGGAAAAGCTAATCGCTTCTGACGGTTTCCCTTGCTGCTCGACAGCTTCAAGTAAAGTAGGCAAGAGCCTTGTGCGATATTTATAGAAGGAATTCAGCGCAA
>JBEQAI010000381.1:0-3730 GCA_041640415.1 Ammoniphilus sp.
GCTCATTCGATGGACTTAGACCTGAAATCGGAATCTGAACAAGTCCATAAGCGTTGGTTATATAACCGAAGGCCGCATGAGAAACCACGATTTCCTTATGATGAATATGAGAAACCAAATCCTTAAAGGCTGCATCTAAGTCATCGAACTGTTGACTTAATGCCTGGAAGTTCCCTTCATAATACGATTGATTAGCTGGATCGATCCCAATTAGAGCTTCTTTTATAAGTGCAGCCTGCTGCTTCGCTTTCATCGGATCTAACCAAATATGAGGATCAAACTCCCCGTGCTCGTGTTCATGGTCATCGTGCGCATGCTCTTCTTCTTTCTTTCCGTGATCATGGCCATGTCCGTGATCATCCTTCTTTGCATGCTCATCCTGATGAGCGTGTTCATCATGTCCATCCTCATCACCAGCTAATAGCTCAATATCCTTACTTGCATCAACAACGACCAACGTCTGACTTTGCAGGGCTCCTAACGCTTTTTCAACCCAACCCTCGAAGCCAGCCCCATTGTAAATAAACAGCTGACCTTCGTTCAATTTGATCATGTCCTTGGCTGTTGGTTCAAAATCATGCGGCTCTACGCCAGGTGGAACAATATTTTCTACTACAGCCTTGTCTCCCGCGATCTTCTGGGCAAAGTCAGTCAGAGCATAAATTGTTGTATAAATTTTGATAGGTTGCTCTTCAGTCTGCTCCGTATTCGCTGAGGTCAACGGTTCCTCTTTTGTTGCTGGTGCTCCGCCACCACATGCAGTTAACAACATCCCTAATGAAAATAAGAGCGTAAATAGCCCTGCCCATGTCGTCCTTCTCATTAGTGACAACCCCCTCTATTCTTGTTCTTATATAAACCGTAAGATTTATGATTTACGAAACTAATACTACTATAGATCCCGTACATGGTCAACCTCTAAAAAGAACGATTTGGATTTTTTTCCAAAAAACAAAAAAACACCCTCAGGTGTTTTCCTTGTTATAGGCATTCCATGCCCTTTTTAGCTTATGGGAATTAAAGCCGCTAATCACCTGATCTCCTACTATAAAAACAGGGGTGGTGCGCATACCCCATGTTTGAAAACGGCGAAGAGCTTCAGGATCCTTATCCACTTCATAACTAATAAAGGGAATTTTTTGGTCTGCTAACCAAGCCTTTGCTTGATAACAAGGGGGACAAGTGGTTTGACTATAAATAATAACCTTTTTCATGAAGCACCTCATCCTTTATTACATGTCGAATCTTATCAAAAAAAAGGGTACGGATTTATGCAACTCTTCGTTGTTATACAATATAATGTTATTAAAATAAACTGTATTATAACAATCAAGGAGGTATCGATATGTTATCTAGGCAAGAAAGAAAAAATATGATTAATTTTATTGTCAACCTGTATGGTGTAGAGTCCTCTGATTTCATCTATATGACGGATGTAGATGTCCAGGGAATGTATGAGAAAGTTTACTATGAACTTGAGCTTCAACGAGACGCATAAATCTGTAGGCCTAGCCAGGCCTACAGATTTTTCTTTAATGAATCATGAGTTTCACGCACCAAAAGCTGCACAAGCTCATAGGCAGGTAATTTTTTACTGAGACGAGTACTTTGCCCCGCCCACATCGATAAGTAATCCGTTTGGTTTTGTTGGGCAGCCGCTTGTCTAATGTCTCTTGTTAAAGCATTTTGCACGGGATAAGGAAGAATTTCCTGTTGATGCGACTCCAACTCATCCATAAATAGATTTCTGAGACCTCGCGCTAATTTTCCTGAAAATGCGGTGGTTAAGGTTGTTTGTTCCTCGGTACTCTCCAGTATCAACCTTTGATATTCCTGGTGAACTCCACTCTCATGGCAGGTTAGAAAAGCGGTTCCCAGCTGCACCCCTTTTGCGCCCATTATAAGGGAAGCAGCTATCCCTCGACCATCCATAATTCCGCCTGCAGCAATCACGGGTATGCTCACATGATCTGTCAGTTGTGGAATAAGAGACATGGTGCCTATTAACGAATGTTGGGGATCCGTCATGAAGGTCCCGCGGTGTCCCCCTGCTTCATAACCTTGACCCACAATCATGTCTATGCCTTTTTCCTCTAGTTTAATACCTTCACGAACATTGGTAGCTGTACCAATTAAGATGATCTTGTGATCTTTTAGTCGGCTAATCCAATCATCCGACGGAATCCCAAAAGTAAAGCTGAATACGGGAACAGCTTCCTCCAGCACGACTTCCAGTTGCTTATCAAATGATTCAGTAACGGATGTAAGATTAGGTTCCTCCACAATGTCTAAACGATCTCTATACTTTCTCAAGATGCTATTCATGGTCTTTACTTCTTCCACATCAGGGGATCCAGAAGTTTCAGGTATAAATAAATTGACAGCAAATGGACGGGACGTCAAGGCTTTTACTTTTTTAATAGCCAGCCTTATTTGTTCTGGACTCATATAGCCCGCCCCGATTGTTCCTAAACCGCCTGCATTAGATACCGTAGCAACCAGCTCCGGCGTTGTTGCCCCACCAGCCATCCCCGCTTGGATTATTGGGTAAGTAATATTTAATTGACTTGTTACAGTAGTTTGATTCCATGTCATAGCCCCTACTCCCCCTATCTCACACTTCTTATATACTACTTCCGCTTTTAAAATTAGACAACAGCCTATGTCCTAAGAACTCTTCCTGTCATAGTATGTATTGCGCTTACATTCTAATAAAGGAAAGGTGATTCGCTTATGTCATTTGCCCTTGCTGGATGGATGCTTTATGCTATGTGGGGAGTTCTTGGGGTGATGGGTATTGACTTCCTTGCTTCCGTTTTCCGTTCATTAAAAAGAAGCTCGTTCTCAACCGCTCTTGTATTAGATTATTTAAGAGATCTTTTAAATTACGTTTTTCCTCTGTTCATTGTCGTCAATCTGATTCCCCTTGACCCTACAGGATGGATCCTTCTTATTGGTTACTACTTGGCTAGTTTAGCCGTATTTCTACGATATGTATTTGCGATTAAAGATAAGTTTTAAACGGGGGAGTTTCCCCCTTTTTTTATGTGCCATAGCTCTAGAAAGAAGCCCCGTGGGCTTCTCTTTTCCTACGACTGATTATTCATCTGTTGTTGAGCCTGCTGAAGCCTATGCTCCATGTCCATAAGGACACCAATCCTCTGCACTGTTTGATTCATCTCACCCAGGAGAATCGAGGCCGTTTGAAGCTGCTGTTGGATAGCTTGGAAAGAATCAGACTGAATCTCCCGTTCTGTTGCCTCGATATGATCAAGCTGTTCTTGCATAGGAACACCAATTAACTCTGGAGAAGGGACAATACTGTCTCTCGGAATATTCGGATGGAACTCCTCTGCTACTTCTGTGCGAAACTCATGTCCTAGTCGCTGCATGTCGGATCGCATCGGCTCAATTGCTTCTTCACGGTTAAACATACCACTGAACCAAACAGCTGCTGATACAATAGCTAAGATCAAGAGAATCACGATTGTTGCAGTAACCATGACCAGGACGCCTCCCTTAGGTTTTCGTGTGAAAAAGAGGGGTACGCTAAAAACGTATCCCCTCAGTTTGCTATTGCAGATTTTGGTGCGTTTGGTTTTGCTGTGTTTGGTTTATCCCAGAATTCAATTGATTCTGCTGTTGCTGCTGTAGTTGATTCAACTGCTGTTGAGATTGGTTTTGTTGCTGCATTTGGTTTAACTGTTGTTGAGATTGAGAAACCATTTGT
>JBEQAI010000382.1:0-3715 GCA_041640415.1 Ammoniphilus sp.
GGGTTTTCAAAATCGTCAATATTTTTCTAAAAAAAGAACTTACCCTCTATAACACTTGACAAACTGCCTTTTCTACTAGCCTTAAAAAGACGCACAAAAGGGCATATTTTATAGAAATGGATGGAATCCTCCATTATTTTCTATAAATATGCCCATCATTCAAGATAGGGTATGGAACGTCTTTCAGCTGCCAGTTGCGCGCTCTTCAACCTTAGCAGGTTCAGAATGCCAATTTACATAGCTAGCCACCATCAAGGTTGACTGATCTCCACAACAACAACGGACTTTGGCGGCAAGACGATGTTGATCCGGTCCTTTTCCAACTCCATACCTTTAAATTCTGTGGGTTTAATCTGTTCCGGCTGATCAAAGGTATTATGGATTTGCATGGTGTCAGCCGTCAGAATGCGTGCATGAACACCGGAGATTTCAATTTCCCCATTAAACTGGCAATGCACTTCTTCAGCTTCATTCGGATTGAGATTACAGAGCGATAAGTGAACGCGGCCGTTTTCATCACGAGAGGCTGATACACTGACACTTGGTACGCGTTCTTCTCCATATTCGTAGTCGCTGCAAACGAGCTGTGTTGGAAGCAGCGTTGCATCTTGGTGGACTTTATACATCTCAAATACATGGTAAGACGGAGTCAAAATCATCTTTTCCTTATCGGTCAGGATCATCGCCTGCAGTACATTAATCATTTGCGCGATATTGGCCATTTTGACACGATCGGAATGATTATTGAAAATATTGAGATGAATTCCCGCGATCAGGGCATCCCGCAGCGTATTTTGCTGATAAAGGAATTCTGGCGGGGTTCCCGGTTCGACTTTATACCACGAGCCCCATTCATCGATAATAAGCCCTACCTGCTTTGCTGGATCGTATTGATCCATAATTTCCGAATGTTTAATGATCAGCTCCTCAATAAAAAGCGACCTTTTCATATATTCAAACCAAAGCTCTTCCCCAAAATCGGTGGCCGAGGTGTAGTTGTAGCGGTCTCTTGTATAATAGTGCAGCCCAAGACCCCCCATTTTCGGGCGATAATGCTCCCAAGCGGAAACAATCGGTTTTGAGTGTTTGAGCGTTCCTAACTGAATCGGCCGCTCCGTACACTCACGCATGACCACTTCTGTCCAGTGGTAATCCGCTTCACTTGGACCGCAGGCAATTTTGCATATGGTATTGCCAGAATAATTGCGCACAAAGGTCTGGAATCGCCGGTATTCATCTGCATAATATTCAGCACGCATCAGTCCGCCGCAGCCCCAGTTCTCGTTTCCGATACCGAAATATTTCAGTTTCCAGGGCTTTTCGCGTCCGTTCTGACGCCTGAGGTTGGCCATGGGGGACTCCCCGTCGAACGTGATGTACTCCACCCATTCCTGCATTTCCTGTACGGTGCCGCTGCCCACATTTCCGCATATGTAGGGCTCGCAATCCAGTTGTTCGCACAGATCCATAAATTCATGTGTCCCAAAATGGTTATTTTCGACAACGTTTCCCCAGTTGGTATTTACAATACTGGGCCGATTCTCCTTCGGGCCGATCCCATCTTTCCAATGATACTCGTCGGCAAAGCAACCTCCCGGCCATCTGATATTGGGAACTTGGATGTTCTTCAGGGCCTCAACAACATCCTTGCGAATTCCCCGCGTATTAGGAATGGAAGAATCCTCGCCAACCCAAATCCCCTCATAAACACATCGCCCGAGATGCTCGGCAAAATGCCCGTATATATGCCTGCTGATTACATCCTTTCCTTTTAAATCGATAGTCAGTGATGATGCCATAATCCTCTAACCTCCTGTTTAATCGATTATTATCCCTTTACTCCTCCAACTGTTAAGCCAGAGATAAAGTGACGCTGGAAAAAGATAAATAAAATCAAAATAGGAACTACGGTTAATACGGATCCCGAAATGAGGAGATCGTAATTATTTCCGTAAGGAGTCAACAAACCGGCGAGACCAATAGGCAGCGTGAACATGTCTTCGGTGCGAAGAACCACCAGCGGCCATAAGAAATTATTCCAGCTGTTCTTGGCCTGCAGAATGGCCATCGCTCCAAATGCTGGGACCATCAAGGGAGCCATAATTCTGAAGTAGATGCCAAACTCGGAGCATCCGTCAATCCGCGCCGCATCCAGTAATTCCTTAGGCAATCCGACGGCGTATTGCCTAAAGAAAAAGATGGCGATGGGAGTAACGGCAAACGGCAGGACGACACCCCAATATGTATTGATCATCTTAAAGGCCACCATCATTTTATACAGCGGGAGCATCATAATCTCCACGGGAATCATCAGCACAAACAACACAAGTACCATGATTAAGTTTCGTCCTTTGAAATCATAGACAGCCAGTGCATACCCGACCATCGATGAAAAAAACAATGATAAGGTAGTAAAAAGCAGGGTAATCACAACACTGTTTCGATACCAATAAAAATACTTCTTTCCCTCATTGAAAATGTATTCGTAATTAGCCATCGTCAAAAGCTCCGGCTGCAGCTTAAGATTTAACCCAAAGCGGAGCAGTTCCGTAGATGGCTTGAAGGAGGCAAGAAGCATCGCAAAAAAGGGGAACAAAGCAAGGAAACTGATTAGAATGAACACAGAAGTGATAAATACCTTTAGTATGATTGATTGCTGTGCGGATTCCATCCCGATCCTATTCCTCCTTCTTAAACAATCCAGTATATTTTAGCTGCACTAGGTTGATAGAGAGAACGATGAGCAGCAAAACAACGCCGATGGCCGCTCCGAATCCAAAGTTATTAAATTCGAATCCCTCTTTGTACAGGTATCCGACAATGGTTAAACCAATATCACCCGGGGATTGGTTCTGCCAAAAAACGTAGCTTTCTTCAAACATTCTGAAGCCGCCATAGATGCTGATCGTCAAAACATAGATAGAAACCGGTTTCAATAAAGGCACCGTTATCATGAAAAACTTTTGTATGGCATTGGCTCCGTCAATATCTGCAGCTTCGTACAAATCTTTGGGGATATTTTGCAGACCTGCCAAAAAGTAAAGAATATTCACACCAATCCATCGCCAACTGGCCAGCAATACCATGAGAAACATTCCGGTTTCTGCACCCATGGTCCATTTCTTCGGTTCGAATCCAAGCTTAATTAAGATTGAATTGATCAATGCCGTATCCAATTGCCCAAACATTAAATTGAAAATCATCCCCCCTACAATGACAGAGGTCAGAGCAGGCAAGAATAAGGCTGACCGGAAAAAATTGCGTGCAGGCAATATTTTCGAATTCAAACATACCGCTAACAGTAATGGAATTGGAATTAAAATGATCAGGGTCCAAAAAGTATAACGGAGACTATTGGAAAAGGCCGTAAAAAATTGCTCGTTCCATAATCTTTTATAGTTCTCTAATCCAACGAAGGTGCTTTCGCCAGGAAGAATTTGATAGAAACTCATGTGAATGGTGCTGACAATGGGATATAAAACAAACACCAGAAATGAAATGATGAATGGTGATACAAAAAGGTACGGTGCAAATTTCTGGGAAAAAAGCAAGTTGGCTGCTTTCTTTCTTTTCCTCTGCAAAGCTACTTGCCCTTCCTGCGTGTAGGAATAGTTGGGCCCCATTTTTCCCCTCCTTTAAATTCAATTTTCATTTGATAGGACCCAGCAATCCGCGCTGCTGGATCCTATCAGCTTTATTAAATCTATCTGCGAAG
>JBEQAI010000383.1:0-3710 GCA_041640415.1 Ammoniphilus sp.
CTCAAGCTGCTCCTGAAACTTCCGTCGATTAGGAAGTCCCGTCAACGCATCATGATAGGCCATATACCAAGCTTCTCTTTCCCTTTCCCGACGCTCCAGCTCCGCAGAAGCCCGAGAAGAAAAAATAATTAAGACAGGCTCCAACAAATGGTAATGGGTCAAAGGCATCTGACTCATAATGGCCAGCACCCCAATAACATTTCCTCTGGAATCGATTAATGGAGTTCCCATATAGCTTTCTACTGCAAGCTTCCGAAAAAGTGGATTCGAGGGATAATTTGCTTGGACCTTGGTTGCATGGACAAGTTTTTTCCCTAGAAGCACTTGCTCGCATGGCGTATCCTTGATTGGGTAGCTAAACGACTTTTCTGGACTTCCCTGAATAAAATGCGAAACCACTTCCAAGGCGTCATTCCCTTTTTTGGCGGCAATCAGGGCAATTTCCATTCCAAGCGCTTTTGCAAGATGCTCTACAAAGGAGCTAAAGAAAGATTCACCCGTCTCCGACATGATCCCATGCGTAATATCAAACAAAATTTGCTCCACCCATCTAGAATGAGAGATATCTTGCAGGATCGCCACGACTCGCTCCACCCGTCCTTGACTGTCTGGGACAGGCAAGCATCGGGTAAGGAATGTTCCCCAGGCTCCATTTCTTCGTAAGAGGCGAACTTCAAATTGCTCCACTTGGTTGTTTTCCAGGATCGAATTCAATATATCCTTAATCCTGCTGCGATCATCAGCATGCACCCATTCCAATATTGACTTTTCCATCAGGGACATGGATTGCCCACGTGTCGAGAAAATAGATCTTAAAATTCCCATGCGATCGAAGCTGACAATCAGATCAGAGGTATTCTCCGCCATGAGCTGGTACAACGCTTGACTTTCTCTTAGAGCAGCTTCCACTTTTACACGATCAGTGATGTCGGTTCGAATGGACACAAACTGTTGAGACCGAGCCTGCTCATCTAAGAAAGGGACGATAACGGTCTTGACCCAATAGAAGCTTCCATTTTTAGCTCGGTTTTTGCATTCCCCATTCCAAACCTTTCCGCCCTTAATCGTGTTCCACATGTTGCGAAAAAACGATGGAGGATGGTAGCCGGAATTAATCAATCGATGGGTCTGACCGATTAGCTCTTCCCGGCTATAGCCTGATATCTCACAAAACTTGTCATTGACATAAGTGATCACCCCACTGGCATCCGTAATGGCTACAATCGTAGATTGATTGAAAGCATCATTAAGGCTCTGCAGATGAGCCAGTTTCTCTTTGTATACTGTCTCCCACTCCATTGAGCTCCCCCGTCTCTGTTTATAAAGGGTGAAAAAAATTAAACATTACCAAAATTAGGCAATCCATATTATAGATAATATACCATATACGAGATACGATCGGTTATAGAATATTTTTTAAGCTTTTATACGCCTCTATAAACTCACCGGGATTATTTCGAACATAAAAAGAAAATACCTGATGGTTAGTGTGCAGATAAAGGAAGCCGGTTTCCCCCGAGATTACTTTATACGAAATGTCTAAAACATGATGAAGCGGGAATTCTTTTGACTTCGCTACAATCTTGTCTTTATACAAAAACATTTGATGCAGAGATTCGATCTGATGCTGCTGATTCGACTCCACGGTACGGGTGAACTCAATGTAGGGTTGTATAGAAATAAGCGTCATAACCTACCTCCAATACCTTAGTACCCTTAAATACGAAAGGAGGGGATGGAGGTTTCGCATTGGAGAAATATAGGAAGAGGGTGTCCCAAAAGTCTAACTTTTGAGGTAACGGGTTCCGTTTAAAGGGGCAAGCGAAAATTCGCAGTTAAGATCACAAAAGAAGGGCTTCTTTATTTTTGTGAATAGACTTGTATTCGGACAGACTCGAGCTTTTTTCCCCTGGACAGTCCGAATGAGGCTTGTTTTTTTACTATTGTTGGCCTAAAAAAGAGGCTTAAGCGGGACTACTAACCTGAACAAAACAAGTTCGTTCCAATAATATCCAGTGTAAAAGAAAGAGGGTGATCCCTTAGGATCGCTTTTACCGAGCTTTAGGGACACCCTCCTCTTACTTTTTACTCGTACTATGGTACGGGTAGGCTTACTTCAATCGTCGTTCCCTCGTTCAGTTTGCTTGCGATGGAGAGACTTCCCCCATGCTCCTCAATAATCTTTTTGCTTATCATGAAGCCTAGCCCTGTTCCTTTTTCTTTTGTCGTAAAAAACGGCTGTCCGATCTTCTTGAGTTGATCCTCAGGTATTCCGCAGCCTTGATCGATAAATCGGAGAATCACCTTCTGTTGCCATCTCCTCACCACGATCCGAATTTCCCCGCCCTTTGGCATAGCTTCCATCGCATTTTTTATAAAGTTGATAAAGACCTGCTTCAATTGGTTTTTATCACATGCAACAGGGGGGATGCCCTCACCATAATCCACACGGATCAGGATGTTATGTAGGTTTCCTTGGGTAGACAGCAGCGTCGTAACGTGTTCAAGTAACTCCTCTAAATCCCCTACTTCGGGTGCCGCTTCCTGCGGCTTGGCTAAAACCAATAGTTCGCTTAGGATCAGCTCCATCCTTTGCATCTCAGAGAGCATGATGTCGACGTAATATCTTTTATCTTCTAAATCCGTTTCTAATAGCTTAAGGAAGCCTTTGATCGCTGTTAAAGGATTGCGTATTTCATGGGCAATCCCTGCTGCTAGCTGACCGGCTACGGAGAGCCTTTCTGAGGTGCGAATCAGGTCCTCTGTTTGCTTTTGCTCTGTGATGTCCGAAAACGTGATAACCGAACCGATCTCCTCACCCTGATCTATGATAGGCTCGATGATATATGCCACGGGAATGGTGGTTCCATCCTTTTTGCAAAATACATTTTCCGTTAAGCAAGTGAATAACTGAAGAGGCTTGCCAATCACATCCTCGACGCTATATCCCGTCATTTTTTCCGCTGCTGCATTCCAAAAAATCACACGGTCCTCTCGGTCAATCCCAAAGACTCCATCCGCTACGGAATTTAAGATCAACTCATGCTTATGGCTGAGAAGATCCAATTCCTTTCTTGATTGCACGAGTTCGGTGATATCCCGCGCAATGACATAGACCCCTTTAAACTCTGATTCAAGAACCATAGGGATCGTCTTGACCTGCAGATCGATGTAAAAACCGTCCTTATGCTGTATCTTTATCTCATCTTCATTCGTTTCGCCATGGAGGGCTCGTCGGAAGATAGCGATTCCTCGCTCTACATGGGATGAAAAAAGAAAATGGGTAAATTGTTGTCCTTTAAATTCTTTCGGGTTGTAACCTGTCACCTGCTGAACTACACTATTGACAGCCAAAATACGCCCCTCTTTATCCAATAAGACAACAAGATCCGGATTCTGTTCGAATAACGAATAATGATGCTTTTCACTTTCATTCAGACGTCGATCAATAAACATCGTGATCAAGGCAAAGCCTAAAATCAAAAGGGTAGCAATCCCTATACTTGTCGCCAGCAAATAATCTTTATAGGAAAAAGCAAGGATCCCATGGTTAACCGGGTGAGTGCTGAAAAAACGGGTACCTGCCATCCCTGTATAATGCATTCCGCATATAGCAAGGCCCATGATCAATGAACTGCCAAGCTTCCCTATCCGAAAACGCCCAAATGAACCCTTATAATAAAGGGAGAGCCACAAAGCACAATAAGAAG
>JBEQAI010000384.1:0-3699 GCA_041640415.1 Ammoniphilus sp.
GACTCTTCCCATACTTACGAAATCATACCGGAGAATTGCCTCTTATCGATGAGCGGCAGTTGCTCCGGTTTTTTGTTTGACAGAGTTTATAGGTTTGAGGGAGTCCGGCTCTATCTTTACCTAAGGCAGTCCGAATAAGAACAGCATGAGAGATCGCCATCGATTTCGCAATCCCTTCAACTCAATTGAATACTACATCTTCGAAAAGGCTATGAAAGAAGTTTTCTTTAGCAGAAGTTTCTCCCCTGTTCCGTTATGGAACAGGGGATTGCTCTATTGTGGAACATTGAAGTAGAGATCGTCGGAATGAGACCAGTGATATAAATTGACGTATCCCGTTGATCCCGTTGAAATCCTTAAGTATCAGGCTTTTTAAGAACCTCTCTTAGAAGTTGGCATCAAACTTGCTAAATAAATGGGTGTAAGCGTTACAAAATACGATCAAACAATGAGGAGAGTGTTCTGATGTCAGTATTTGGATTCTTTATGCCAAGCGTGAACTTGATGGGTGTGGGTGCCGTTAAAGAGGTTGGATCAAGAATTAAGAATTTGGGTAAAACAAAAGCCCTAATCGTAACTGATGCAGGTTTATATAAATTTGGTGTAGCAGATGAAATTGCAGGATATATTCGTGAAGCAGGTGTTGACGTTGCCATCTTCCCGGGTGCAGAACCTAACCCTACCGATAAGAATGTAGAGCAGGGATTGGACGCTTATAAGCAAGAAGGATGCGATGTGATCGTATCTCTGGGGGGAGGAAGCTCTCATGACTGTGCAAAAGGGATTGGGATCGTGGCTGCTAACGGCGGTACAATCTATGACTATGAAGGGGTAGATCAATCCAAGTCTCCATCTGTTCCTTTGATTTCGATTAACACAACGTCTGGTACGGCAAGTGAGATTACTCGTTTCTGCATCATTACAGATACAAGACGCTCCGTTAAAATGGCCATTGTAGACAAGCATGTAACTCCTACGATCTCTATTAATGACCCAGTATTAACGGTGAAGAAACCAGCTCCATTAACAGCAGCAACAGGTATGGATGCGCTTACGCATGCTGTTGAAGCCTATGTTTCTACTGCCGCTACTCCGATTACAGATGCTTGCGCCCTTCAAGCGATTCGGTTAATTAGCAAGAGCTTACGCGCTGCCGTAGCAAACGGAGAAGATTTGGAAGCTCGCGATAAGATGTCCTATGCTCAATTACTAGCTGGAATGGCCTTTAACAACGCTTCACTGGGCTATGTTCATGCCATTGCCCATCAATTCGGCGGTTTCTATAACCTGCCACACGGGGTTTGTAATGCCATCCTCTTGCCACACGTGGAGAGATTCAACCTCATGGCTAAGCCTGAGCGTTTTGCGGATATCGCTGTAGCGTTAGGCGAAAACGTTGAAGGATTGTCTACGATGGAAGCCGCCGAAAAAGCGCTAGATGCTATTGTTAAATTAGCCCGCGATGTTAACATTCCTAGCGGATTTAGCGAGTTGGGTGCAAAGCTTGAAGACGTCCCTGTCCTTGCTGAAAACGCGATGAAGGATGCTTGCTCTTTCACTAATCCAAGAAAAGCAACGATGGACGAATTACAAGCCATCATCCGTGCAGCGTTTTAATTGGAACGAACGTTTCCTAAGAGGGAGCACCTAGGGGTGAACTCCCTCTTTCCTCATCTAAGAGTAAGTCATGGTCACTAGATAGAAGGAGGAGGAGGAATGAAGGAAACCATGGAGCTGGGCGAAGCAGCGATCGAGCTGCTTGACGATGATATTCATCGAATTATGCTGATCATGGAGCGGCAATTAAGCAATTCTACAGAAAAAGGCAATCTGCATGCGGCAGAGATTTTGGATACGCAGATGTATGCCTTATCCCGCGTGGTTGATTTTTTGGTAAGGCTAGGACTGTTAAAAACATTCGAGGGTAAGGAAATGATTAACCAAGTGGAAATCCAGATAAACCATAAATTATGTGCAGGTAAGCGGGTAGGCTAAATAGATCGTAAGGGGGAAGCTATGAATATCGGGGGATTCAAAAATAGAGAAGTCTATGTAAACTTAACCACAAGGAATATAGACTATCGACCAATCAATCAGGATTTGGCTCGGAAGTATATTGGGGGAAGAGGTTTAGGTGTAAAGTATGTATTTGATAACGGTCCTCAGGTAGAGCCTTTTTCGGAGGATAATATTTTATGTTTAATGACAGGACCTGTGACCGGTTCCCGAGTAGCGATGAGCGGTCGTCTATGTTTTGTGACGAAGTCACCACTAACTGGGACTGTCACCGACTCTCATATGGGGGGATGGACAGCGGCTCGATTAAAATGGGCGGGTATTGACAATGTAATTTTTAAGGGGAAGAGTGATCGCCCTGTCTATTTATACATAGAAAACGGACAGGCTCAGCTTCGAGAGGCAACAGATTTATGGGGGCTAGGAACCAGGGAAACCATCGTGCGGTTGAAGGAAAGATACGGAGAAAATGATTTAAGTATTGCTTGTATCGGAATGGCAGGAGAAAACAAAGTACTCTATGCAGGATTTATTAATGAGCATGATCGATCTGCAGGGCGTGGGGGAACAGGTGCGATCGCTGGTGATAAGAAGCTAAAAGCGATTGTGATCAAAGCGTCACAAAAAGGGAATATGCCGATAGCGGCGAATGAAGCGGATTATAAACCAGCTGTTCAAGCAGGGCTAAAAGCCATCATGGAAAGTCCAGTTACTGCTCCTCGCAAGGGCGGATTATCTGTCTATGGAACGAATGTACTAACGAGTATTATGAATGAGGTAGGGGGGATGCCTGCGAAGAACTCTCAGTACTCCCATTTTGAAGGGGCTGAGGGTCACAGCGGAGAGACGGTGAATGCTACCCTTCTTGTCTCGGATAATGGCTGCCACGCGTGTCCAGTAACATGTAAGAAGGAAGTTGAGGTAAAAGAAGGAAAGTACAAAACGAGAGTGGAAAGCTTCGAGTATGAAACCGGGTGGGCGCTTGGATCAAACTGCGGGCTTTCTGATGCCCGCGCCATTGCTTATATGCTCAACCAATGCAACGAATATGGATTTGATACAATTGAAATCGGAAACGCCCTATCCGTGACGATGGAAGCTTATCAGCGCGGATTGATAGATGAAGCTGTCGAATGGGGCGACGCAGATAAAATGATTGAGCTAATCGATCAAGCGGCCCGCCGCGAAGGGTTCTTAGGAAACGCCATTGCAGATGGAGCAGGCAGGGCCGCCCTTCTGTATGGCTCCCCTGAACTGGCGATGGTGGTAAAGAATCAAGCCATTCCCGCTTATGATCCTAGAGGAGCGCAAGGGATTGGCTTGGGTTATGCCACGAGTAACCGCGGAGCCTGCCATCTTCGAGGGTATATTATTGCCTCCGAAATATTAGGGATTCCAGAGCCTACAAATAGACTGCAGGCTGAGGGCAAGGGAACCTTGCTTAAGATATTCCAAGATCTCCATGCCTTCTCTGATTCAATGAATATATGCAAGTTTTCCGCTTTCGCAGAAAATGCTGATTTATATGCAGACCAGTACGCCTCGATGACAGGGATCAAAGTAACGGCGGATGATGTTCTAAGGATCGGTGAACGTGTTTATAATCTAGAACGCTATTATAATAATCTAGCAGGGTTCAATAGCCGTCAGGATGACATGCTGCCGAAACGATTCTTAGAAGAA
>JBEQAI010000385.1:0-3697 GCA_041640415.1 Ammoniphilus sp.
GCAGCCAGGCCTTTCGTTTCGATTTTCGTTTCGTTCGTCTCTTAGACTGTACTCTTGATAATTCCACGGTTCCGTCTCCCTTGATACGTTGGTCTTCAATATAGACGAAAGTCATGGGTAAAAGGTTTGATTCAAGTATTCTGCCACGCAGGCGGGTCGGCGGGACCGCTGTTTGTAATGGTTACGGGTTAGGGAGCAAGTTGATTGGTTTCGTGATCAAATGGCATGGATTATTTGGAATGGTACCAAGTATGTGAGCCAAACGATACCTATTCGTGACCAAACAGTACCTACTTGTTGCGCCCGCCCCCCTTGCCCAAAACCTTCCCTACGCCCACACCCGTTCTCGCTTCAAACATATAGTGTAATGTCTAAATCCATCGCAAGAAAGGCGTGTATCCATGTATTACTCCCATTATGTCGATATGAGCCGGCTTAAAAGAGAAACCCTAGCCACGGTTAGTCCCTGGGTGCAATATGGGTTGCGCGAAGCCCAATACACCTCGGTCCCCCATGCTATGACAGAAATTGCCGCTATTGCCTATTTAATTGGCAGAGGCTATGAACCCAGAGTCGCCCATCAAATCGTCGAATCCTGGGAAACAAACGAAACGTTCTACCCTATGTAAGACTTGCCGTGCGTACCAGCAAGTCCCGTCCATCCAAGACTATAGAAGGCGAAGGAGAGGAGGTTTTGTCGCCTTCTCGTATATCCTATTCATGGATTTCCAACTTTGTATAGACAAAATACACATGAAAAAAGCCCTTCATTCCCTGAAGGGCTAACCAACTCTTCTATAAACGGCTCTCCCAATATTTCAAATGCTGAAAAGGATTCACGGGAGTAAAGCCATTGGCAATATCATAGATTCCAAAATGAAGATGGGCCACAAAATGGCCGGACGTTCCCTCCGGTCCATATCCTGTATCTCCGACATAGCCGATGAGTTGACCCTTGGTGATACGCGTGCCAACCTCCACATTCGAAGCATAGCGCGACAGATGAGCATAATAAAGAGCGTATTTACCGTCAGGTGTGCGGACCGTTAAACGCCATCCGCCAAGCGTATTCCAGCCTTTGTTCGTCACGACTCCATCGAAAGCACTGTAGATCGGGGTTCCCTTAGGCGCAATAACGTCGACGCCCTCATGCTTTCTTGTCGGATTCCCCATGGAATCAAAGCCGCGTCCATCCCCATAGTTGTCATCGAACGGCGTATACGAGCCTTTTCTCAAAGGGAACTGCCCATCCGCAAGATAAGAAGGTGCCTTAATCTCCACCGCTGACTTCTGCGGAATTTGAACAACTAAGCCAGGATAAAGATTCATCGGATTGGCGGTTGGATTAGCCGCTACAATATCATTATAGGGAACCCCAAACCGCTGAGCGAGCGTCCAAAAAGTATCTCCAGATTGAATAATGTATGTAGTGGTGGTTGCTGTGGGTGTCGTTATCGGTGTTGGTGTGGATGTCTGCGCTGAGGTGCCGGGTACATTCAAAACCAGACCCGCGTAGACATTGTTCGTTTGAACGCTTGGATTTGCATCTATTAATTGCTGCAAACTTACTTTTAACTTTTGAGAGATCGTCCAGAAGGTTTCACCCGCTAGAACGGTGTATTGTTGAGGAGTTGTCTGTGTAGTCGGTAACTTAATCACGAGGCCCGCATAAAGATTATTAGGATTCTGGTCCGGGTTGGCCGCTACAAGTTGATTGATGTCTAGCTTAAATTTCTGAGAGATGGTCCAGAAGGTTTCACCGGTTTGAATCGTGTAGTTGGTGAAGCTCTGAGCTCCAGCTCCCTTCCCTAATACCCCTAGCAATCCTAAAGATAATGCCAAGCTCAATACAAGTCTCTTTTTCATGTTGTCCTCCTCATGTTGTCTGAGATCTAGTAAGTTAGAAGTCTATCACTCTCTCAAGTATAAAATAAAACAGTAGGAAAAAACACATAAAAAAATGAAATTTATTTAACAATTGTAAGTGATGGGTTTTATTTACATTAAAATCCTCTTTCTGGGAAGGCTACTAACTGCCATGAAGGAGGATCGTTAATGATGAAATTTGCAAAAGCCTATCTCTCCCTGTTTCTTCTTTTGTCCCTGCTCGTGCATAGCGCTCATGCTCAAGAGTCGGAGCTGCCGTCGGCACCTGTTTACATTGACAACAAGCCGATCCCTACAAAATATCTCATCCGTAATGGACACTTGCTCGTACCCGCTGTGTTTCTAAAGCATACCGGTGCCTTCGTCGATTGGAACCCAACCCATCGCTCCGTTGTCATCCATACCAAGGGCAAAATGTTCTCCTTGCCTATGGGGAAAAAGTACACAGATGACTTTATCCGAGCCACGAACACGTGGAAACGAAATCCATTATCTATTGAAACCGTAGATTTTAATGGAGTACCGTATGTCCCTCTCGTGGATGTCGCACAAAAACTCAACATGGATGTGAGATACGATTCCGCTCAATCCCGGACGCACATCACCACCTATATACCAGGGATACGCAATCGGATTAGCCGGGTCAACACAGCTAAAAAACTGGTCGCTTTAACCTTTGATGACGGACCTGAGGCCCGCTATACCCCCAGAATTTTAGATGAGCTCAAAAAGAAAGGCGTTCCCGCCACCTTTTTTGTGATGGGAAAGCAAGTGCAATCCTATCCCGAGATCATGAAACGAATCGTTAACGAAGGACATGGCATTGGCAATCATACTTGGAGCCATCCCAACCTTGCCAAAACCTGGACAGGAAAAGTCAAAGAGGAAATCCACCTCACCCAACACGAACTTCAACGAGTCACAGGCAGAAAGCCTGATATCTTCCGTCCCCCCTTTGGCCAATTGACCAAGTCCGATCTCTTTATCTTGCATGAGCTGGGGATGAAAAATATCATGTGGTCCGTCGATACGTTGGACTGGAGTGGCTTGTCCGCGGAGGAAATCGTCGACATCGTCGAGCGGGACATTACGCCTGGCGGGATCGTGTTGCAGCATAACTTCCAATTCGGTAACACCGCCCTCTTGGAGGGAACGGTAGAAGCCATCCCTAAAATCATTGATGAATTGCGGGCCAGAGGGTATACGTTCGTAACGGTGCAGACGTTGTTGGAAAGTCAGGGATAAATCCTATCGATGTAAATTCACAAAAGACTCGTGAGAGTTTTTCCCCTTTCGGGGGCAACCATTGCTACGTCTGCAAAAAACTTCAAAAGTCATACGTAAGTTACATAAAGAAAATAAAAAGTGAACGATGTTGGTTTTTGTTTATGAAGATCATCTACATGGAGTTGGGTAACCAAGGTTATTGCCTTCTTCCTTACTGGGGCTTTTTTTGCATCTCCTGCTGCAGGTATCTCGATGTAAGATCTGTCTCGTCTAAAAGGCGATCGAGCTTACGGTTGACATGGACTAGCTCGGATTTAATTCCTTTGATCTCATGAGTAGCAAATAACAACTCCCGGTCCATCCGATCAATCTTTGCCGTATTCAGCGAAACTTGTACTTCAAGTTGCTTCTGTCCTGTTTCTAGTTGCTTTTGACCTGCTTCCAATTGCTTCTGGCCTTCTTCTAACCGAGTCTGACCTTCAAACAGTTGGGCTTGTCCTTGCTTGACTTCTTTCAATTCAGAAAGAATCTGTTCCAAAACCTTTTCCATACTACCCACATCACACACCCCCTAAGATCATTT
>JBEQAI010000386.1:0-3679 GCA_041640415.1 Ammoniphilus sp.
TGCTGAACTGGTGAAGTTGTGCCGCATGCCATTAGACTTCCGGAGAGCATAAGGCTGAGTCCTATAGCCATCCATTTTTTCATTCGAAATGACCTCCTTGAATAGCTTCATTGTTTAAGACGAAGGTCATCTTTTAAAAGTTTCAGAAAACAAAAAAGCAAGCCACACATTTAGGCTTGCTGATGAGACTTATCTTGGCACCCGCATTTTACATAAAGCGTGCTTACTTTTTCATCTTGCATGAAATCAACGGTTGTATCACAGTCTTGGCAAACTAGAATGGTCATGAGATCCGCTCCTTTTTATTGTAATAGTATCATCTATTTTTCATTTAGTATGTCATAATTAAATTATATACGTCTTTATTTCTATTGAAAAGACTGCATTTTTTGTTTGGGTAGGACTTTATTTGTCCCAAAGTACAGGGGTGGCCTCTGTTACTCACTTGAAACCGTTGTTTTATAAACTAGACAAAACAAAGGTGAGGAGGTTAGAGCATGAACCACTTGAAGGTTAGGGCGAATGGATTAGACTTTCATCTTATTGATTATGGGGGAAGTGGGGAGGTTGTTTTTTGTTATGATGTTCTTGTTCGAGAGGTAAAGGAGCTTTTGTCATTGTCTTAGAAAAGAACAAGAGGACAGTCAAAGGTTGACTGTCCTCTACATATTTAGGAATTTTTACCACAAAGAGTTTGAATACAGCCCAAACCCATTTCCAATTAATGAAAGCCCTACCTCTCTTCCATCCTTACGGCTCCGATGACCGATCCAGGGGAAAACATGAGATTTATAGGGTTGTTACAATTAAAGATTAAAGTGAAGTCGAGATTTTATTATATATGAATTATATCAGGAAGTCAAATAAAAGACCGCATTGTTATGCGGCCTCTATTTTCCAACTCCATTAGACCAAGAACCCAGGACGAGCCACGATGACTAATAGGATATACAGCACCAAAATGAACCCGATCCCTGTGCCAAAACCAGCACCAGCAAAAGGTACACCCATGATAAATTCCCTCCTTTTCATTCAGTTAATACATCATATGTCCCAAAGAGATTTCTGCTTGTACAGATGCCTAGACTAGAGGGACTTGGGTGCTGTTGGGCTAGCCTGTTGACAGTTCTTTCTTACGTTCGTTATCATGGGTTTTAAGAGGTGGTGATGGCCTTGTCCTTTTTAATAAAAAAAGTGCTGAATAACAATGTGTTGATGGCAGAGGCACCTGACAGAGATGAGGTCGTTTTGATCGGTGCCGGAATCGGATTTGGGAAAAAGAAAGGCGACCTTATAGCAACGGATTCAATTGAAAAGATGTTTGTTTTAAAAAATCCGAAGGAACAAGAACAATATAAGAAAATTCTTTCTCATATTGACGAATCGTTGATAGAAGTGATCAGCGAATCGCTAGCTCTTATTGAACAAAAACTCAGAATGGAGCTTAATGAGCATATCCATATCAGCCTAACTGATCACATTGGCTTTGCTCTGAAACGAATACGGGATGGGTTAGATATAGAGAACCCCTTTCTCTTGGAGACGATGCATCTCTACCCCAGTGAGTATGCTTTAGCCGAGGAGGTCGTGAAGCTCATTTCCGCTAAAACGGGCATTCTGCTTCCAGAAGGGGAGGTAGGATTTATCACGCTGCATATTCACAGCGCGACATCCAATAAGTCCCTGACGGAAGTCAATCACTATTCCCAGCTTGTCCATAACCTGATCCAGATTATTGAAGATGGATTAGACATCCGAATTGATCATTCTAGCATTCATCATATTCGATTGATCCGGGAACTTCAGTATACGATCCAGAGGGTAAGCTCGGGAGACCAGGTAAAAGAATCGGAAAAGCTGGCTACGCTATTGAAGGAAGAATACCCTGTATGCTATAATATTGCTTGGAAAATAATGAAGGTGATCCAGCATTCCTTGAAGCAGCAGGTTTTTGAATCTGAGATCGTATATCTAACCATGCATTTGCAAAGGTTTTCTGGCAAGTTTGTATAGGGTTTCTGCGTGTTACTGATTCGATCAGGCATGAGCGGAGAGATGTAGTTGTCTACATTTCTTTCCTCATGCCTTTTTTGTGCTCTAAGGAGGGATGATCATGCTAGAAAGAAGCATCATGGAAGCCATGGGTGGAAAAGCCAACATCTTGAATGTGAGTTCTTGTTCGACGCGCTTGAGGTTTGTCGTAATGGATTCTACGAGGATGGACCTTGGCCGTCTTAAGCAATTGGGGGCGCAAGACGTGTTGCAGGTGGGTGGAGAATGGCATGCTGTGTTTGGTCCAAGATCCCACGTACTGAAAGATCAACTCGACCGGGCGAGGTTCGCTCAGCCGCATGCCCACAGCGAAAGAATTATGCCTCCGATTCAAGGCAGGATCTTGCCGCTGGAAGCGGTGCCAGATCCCATATTCTCTCAAAAAATGATGGGAGATGGCTTTGCGATTGACCCGGAGGAAGGAATAGTGATTTCTCCTGTTAATGGGGTCGCAGCGAGCGTGTTTCCTTCCAAGCATGCGATAGGTCTTGTGTCGGAGGGAGGACGAGAAATTCTAATCCACTTCGGAATCAATACGGTGAAGCTTGGTGGAGAAGGATTTGACTTGCTTGTCACACAAGGGGATCGGGTCCGGATCGGTCAGCCCTTGCTGCGTGTGGATCTCCTAAAATTGAAGGGGCTGGGATTTTCTTTAATAAGTCCCATCGTTTTTTCGAATCTTAAAGAAGGAGAGTATGTGGCAATTGTTGAGTCCGCGATGATTGAGATTAAAACATACTAGGGAAAGGTGGAAGTTGGTTATGGGAGTAAACAGTGTTGAAACGTTAATAAAGGGGATCGCTGCTTCAGCGGGTATTGCAATGGGGAAGGCTTATCTGCTTGAAAGCCCCAATTTGACGGTTAGCCCAACTCCAGTTACGGATCCAGAAGCCGAGATTGGGCGACTCACGCAGGCCGTTGAAACGTCGAAGGTAGAATTGGAGAAAATCAAGGAGCATGCCCTACATAAGCTGGGTCCGGATAAGGCTGAGATTTTTGCTGCTCATCTGCTTGTCCTTAGTGACCCAGAGCTGATAGATCCAGTAAAAGATAGTATTCGAAATGAAAGCTTGAATGCCGAGCTTGCCATGAGTAATGTGGCTAACATGTTTATCGGAATGTTTGAGCAGATGGACAACGAATATATGAAAGAACGTGCGGCCGATATCCGTGATGTCACCAATCGGGTCATTGCCCATCTTCTAGGGGTCACGATTCCGAATTTAAGCTTAATTTCTGAAGAGGTCATTCTGGTTGCTGAAGATTTGACTCCATCGGATACGGCTCAATTGAACCGCCAGTTTGTAAAAGGATTCGTAACGAATATTGGCGGTCGGACGTCTCATTCTGCTATCATGGCACGATCGATGGAGATCCCTGCTATCGTGGGAACCAAGACCATCACTACTGAGGTTCAACCGGGGGTGATGATTATCGTTGACGGAAACCAGGGACAGGTGATTATCAATCCATCTGAGGCCGTCGTAGCCGAGTATAAGCAAAAACAGCAAGCATATGAAGCTCAAAAGGCGGAATGGGCCAAGTTAAAGAACGAATCCACGGTAACAAGCGATGGGGAGCACGTGGAGCTAGCAGCTAACATTGGGACTCCGGAAGATGTACAAGG
>JBEQAI010000387.1:0-3653 GCA_041640415.1 Ammoniphilus sp.
TATTATGTGGGGGAGGTGTTATGTTGACTCACTATCTATCGATGGCAACGGAGTTGGTGTTAGGCTTTTTAAGCTTACTTCTTTTCATCAAAGTATCAGGTAAAACGCAGCTATCCCAAATCACGCCTTTTAATTTCATTTCAGCCCTCATCCTAGGAGAATTATTAGGAAATGCCATATATGATCCCGAAGTGAAGTTGGTGGATATTTTATTTGCTACCACGCTTTGGGGGGGATTGATATTTTCCACCGAGAAAATCACGCAGAAATTCAGAAGCACCCGAAAATTTCTGGAGGGAGAGCCAACCATCGTCATCAACAAGGGGGTGATAAAGTATGGGGCCCTAAAGAACAGTATGATGGATATCAACCAGTTGCAAAGTCTGCTCCGGCAGCAGGGTTTTTTTTCATTGGATGAAGTGGAGTTCGCCGTATTGGAACCGAATGGAACGGTCAGTGTTCTACCCAAGGCAGCTCATGATCTCCCAAAAAAGAAAGATTTCAAGATGCCATCCGATCCCGTGGAGATCCCCGTTACCGTCATTATTGATGGAGAAGTTGTCCGAGATAACTTAAAGGATGCAGGCCTAAATGAAGATTGGCTAAAAGCTGAGTTGGCTAAACATAAGGTGAAAGATTACAAAGAGGTGTTTTACGCTGAATGGAGGAAGGGTCATCGTCTTCATATCATGAAATTTGAGGAGTAAAGTGTTAGATCTAGACACTTTTGATTAGAGATAGTATAATAAGCACAAATGTTGCGTTTGGTAAAGAATATTTCACTTCACTAAAAGTCATGCATGCACACAAGATAGAAATGGAATTTTTTTTGACCTTGATGTTGCGTATGTGCAAAAAAATAAGTTATAGGAAAAAGGGAGGGCATAACGTTGAATAAGACAAGATCCTATTTAGGTATAAGGTTTTTATTAATTCTTAGTGTCTTTTTGTCAGGGTGTGGGGCAAAAGAAACCGTACAAGGGAATCTCCAAGAACCCGAGCGAGTGGAAGCTTCAGAAGGTTTGAAGGTCGCGGCAAGCTTCTCGGTTTTAGGGGACATGATCTCCCAAGTCGTTGGAGAACGCGGTAGTGTTGAATATATTGTTCCGATCGGTGAAGACCCTCATGAATATGAGCCGATCCCCAGCGACTTTAAAAAGGTCAGTGATGCCGATGTGTTTTTTGTCAATGGGTTTGAACTCGAAGGCTGGTTAGAGAAAATCGTATCTAATGTAACGGATACGGAAATCGTGGCGGTATCGGAGGGCATTCAGCCTATTGTATTACATGATGGGAAAGAAGATCCTCATGTATGGCTCAGCCCTAAACATGCTATCACGTATGTGGAGAATGTATCGAATGAATTGGCCATAAGAGACCCAGAAGGCAAGGAAATCTATCAGGCTAACGCGAATGCTTACATCGCCGAATTAAAAGCATTAGATCAATGGATTGAAGAACAGATTCAAACCATCCCGGAACGGCAACGGGTAATCGCCTTAAGTGAGAATGCCTTTAAGTACTTTGGCCAGGACTATGGCGTACAGACAGAAGGAATATGGGAGATTAACTCGCAAGAGGAAGGGACACCTCAACAATTTGCCCGCTTGGCTGAATTAGTGAAGGATAGGGAGATACCTGCCTTGTTTGTTGAGACTACCGTAGACCGTCGTTATATGGAAACTATTTCAAAGGAAACGGGAGTGCCCATAGTTGGAGAAGTATATACGGATGCAGTAGGTCCGAAAGGCAGCGGAGCGGAGACGTATATCGATATGATTAAGCATAATGTGAGAGTGTTTATCAAAGGGTTGGGACAATAGCTAGTAAATGGATGGAAGGCAGCTTTAGGTCATGGGAAGAGGAGGCTGATTATGAGTGAGATAGCGAAAGTGGAGGTCAAAGATTTATCGGTTTCTTACTATGGGAATCGAGTACTTGAAAATATCACGTTTTCTATCCCTGCAGGACAGCTTATGGGCGTTATCGGTCCCAATGGAGCAGGGAAGTCAACGTTGATGAAGGCTGTTTTGGGATTGCTACCCGTTGATTACGGGTCCATTCAAGTGTTTGGTCAACCTGTCTTTCAAGTGCGAAAGCGTATGGCCTATGTTCCACAACGAAATCAAGTAGATTTAGATTTTCCCGTATTAGTGGAAGATGTGGTGCTAATGGGGAGATTTCCCCACTTGAAATGGTGGAGTCGTCCAGGTAAAAAAGATCGTGAAGTTGCAGCTCAATGCTTGGAGCAAGTAGGGATGATCGATTTCAGCAAGCGGCAAATTGGAGAATTGTCCGGAGGTCAGCAGCAGCGTGTGTTTCTTGCTCGAGCGTTGGCGCAGGAAGCAGATCTGTTTATTCTTGACGAGCCTTTTGTCGGGATTGACGTTACTTCCGAGCAAATTATCATTGATATCTTGCGGAGATTAAGGGATGGTGGACGCACCCTGTTTGTGGTTCACCACGATCTCAGTAAGGCCGAGTCTTATTTTGACTGCTTGCTCTTGCTTAACCGCAGGTTAGTGGCGTCAGGGCCTGCTGCACGTGTATTCAACATAGAAAACTTGCAGGAAGCCTATGAAGGAAAGGCAGCCATTTTCTCAAAAGAAAAAGGAATGGTGATGGTAGGGACATGAGTCATCTTTTCTCATTTATCGATGCTATAAGTAAGTACCAATATCTACAGAATGCCATGCTGGCAGGGGTTCTAGTAGGCATCATTTGCGGCGTTGTCGGTTGTTTTATTATCCTCAGAGGAATGGCGCTGATGGGAGATGCCATCTCTCACGCGGTTCTTCCGGGGGTGGTCATCGCCTATATGGTTGGAGCCAGCTTTTTTGTGGGAGCCGTGATTACGGGGGTTCTCACGGCTTTGGCCATTGGCTATGTTTCGCAAAATAGCAGGATTAAGCATGACTCTTCCATTGGGATTATGTTCACGGCGGCTTTTGCACTGGGTATCGTATTGATCACGCTGCGACGAGGGACGGGGGTGGATTTGTGGCATATCTTATTTGGTAATGTGTTGGCTGTCTCTACGACAGATCTATGGATGACGATTGGAATCGGGGTTGTTGTGTTGGCCGGTATCTTTGTGTTTTACAAGCAACTTCTGCTCAGTACGTTTGACCCGGTGATGGCTACAGCGATTGGTCTCCCGACCAAACTTATTCATTATGTCCTGATGCTCGTCTTATCTCTTGTAACGGTAGCTTCACTAAAATCGGTGGGAATAATACTGGTTGTCGCGATGTTAATCACTCCGGGATCAACGGCTTATTTGCTCACGGATCGGCTTCCTGTCATGATCGGATTAGCGGCTTTATTCGGAGCGATTTCCGCGATTATTGGCGTTTATTTTTCCTTTATCTATGATGTCGCTACCGGGGCTTCTATAGTTTTAGTTGCATCGATCTTGTTTATCTTCGCATTTTGTTTTTCTCCTAAGCAGGGCGTGTTTACCCGGTGGTTACGATCTAAGGCAATAGCTTAGCGAAAGGGTCTTGATTTGGGAGGACTCATCTTTTAGAATGTGGTAATCAATGATAAGAAAAGGAAAAGCGATGAAAAATTCAAAAGTAGAGTTAACCATTTTAAGTGGATTCTTAGGAAGCGGAAAGAGTACCTTATTAGCAAGACTGCTAGAAGAGGAC
>JBEQAI010000388.1:0-3640 GCA_041640415.1 Ammoniphilus sp.
CAAAATCAGATCATACTCAAGGGCAACTTCACTCTCTGCCAGGTTTATATCCTTTTCTATAAAAAATTGAGCTTTTGTCCTCTGCAGAGTGATATAAGTATGCAGTACGATTTCCAAGTACCCGCTGTCTCCAAGACGGAAGGGCGCACTACTCAATGCATTATTGACTAGGGAATTTACTTCCTGTAGCTCTATGGGAACAAAATAATGTAAGATTTTTTCTTCAGAAAGAGTTTCTCTTTCCAGAAAAAATAATTTTTCAATTAACTCCTCATGAAAATATTGCAAGAAAAAATGAGTCAACGCTCTTCGTTTGTTTATCTCCGCGCCATGAAGCTCGACTCCAACCCCTCTTTTTCTTGTAAGCTGCAGTTGAAAGTTGCTCAGCCATTCAGCCAGCTCATCCAAATACACGGCTAAAGTAGCTGAACTGACACCAAGATGACTAGCTAGAGCCTGGATTTTAAACCATGGTTCCTCCAATAAAGCTAATAGGAGGCGAAGCTTTTTTTCTTGGGAGGGTTGATCGATAAGATCACTGTTTGCCAAATGTTGAATCAACCGAAAAACTTGCTCATTCTTCCCTACAATGGCAAGCCCTTGATCCATATTGCGTGTCAGTTCCAGACCAAACGCCTGAAGAATCTTTTCCACCGCCTTTAAATCTCGTTGAACCGTCCTGGCACTTACATTTAGAGAGGAGGCAATGGATAAAGCTGTATGCTTTCCTGATGTTTTGATAATTAGTTCAATAATCGCTTTTTCTCGTGAGGTAATATGCACATTATCAACTCGTTCCGTGAAGTAACTATAACAATGAAGGAATAGAAAAGCGCGGGAATACGCTTTTCTATTCCATATTGGAAAGCTGAATTTATTTCTTGCCAATAATATCGATAATTTCCTGAGCTGTTTTTGCCTTCACCATTTCTTCGATATTTTCCATCTCTGAGCACGTAATCGCAATTCCAGATAGAATTTGAAGATGTGTGCCGTCTTTCCCCGCAATGCCGAAAATCAAACGTGCTTTCTGCCCATCAAAAT
Organism: Ammoniphilus sp.; assembly: GCA_041640415.1. Taxonomy (GTDB): domain Bacteria; phylum Bacillota; class Bacilli; order Aneurinibacillales; family RAOX-1; genus YIM-78166. The sequence goes on from JBEQAI010000388.1 coordinate 1,045, forward strand.
CCACGCCATTTGGAACCTGCAGAACTGTAAATCCTGATTTGATGACAGCCTTTTTGGCTTCTTCTGTTCCATGTGGGATGGCAACATCATTTCCCATATAAGTCGAAGTGATATTATCTCGCTCAATCATGGCTTCAATATAACTTTCATTTACGTACCCAGCATTGACTAGGGCTCTTCCAGCAAAGCGGATGGCTTCTTCCTTATTGGCAAACTCCTGGTTCAAAAAGACATTTTCTGGACGGAGCAAATCGTCATCATGCCCTTCTTGATCCGGATTATCCGTACCATTTTCTTCTGCATCCTCAACAAGATCATAAAGTTCCGAATTGGCTGGGAACTGCAGCTCGTTGATCAGCTTATCGTATTCTGGACTAGACAGGAAGTTATCGACGGAAATGTGGTAAGCGCTTGGCACTTTGTTCCGCGCTCTCGGTGTCAGCTCCTCTTGCGTGATCACAATCTGGGCATCGGCTGGCAGATTGCTGATGGACATATTGGTCACAGAAATATCCATGCCAGCCTCCTTTACCTTTTTACGAAGCAGGGAGGCACCCATGGCACTTGATCCCATACCAGCATCGCAGGCAAAGATGATTTTTGTAACGTGATCAGGCAGAGCGCCTTGTTCTTCTGTAAATACATTGGATACAGAGCTTTTCTTGCCTTTCATTTCTTGCATTTTTTGAGCTGCTGCTTCAATGTCTTCTTCGCCCTGCTTCCCTGTTTTTAAAATAAAGGCAGAGACAACAAAGGATACGGCAGCTGCCGCCAGTACACCGGCAAAGTTAGCAATATAAGCACCCGCATGGTGAGGCGTTACCGCCGTGATGGCAAGAATACTGCCTGGAGAGGATGGAGCGAATAATCCGCCTCCAAGAAGAACTAGTGTAAACACGCCGGTCATTCCGCCAAGGATAACGGCAAGGATGAGCAGGGGACGCATAAGGATATAAGGGAAATAAATTTCATGAATCCCGCCGAAAAAGTGAATGATTCCTGCACCAGGAGCTGACTTTTTCGCCGTTCCTTTGCCGAAGAACATATACGCAAGTAACACACCGATACCCGGTCCAGGATTTGCTTCAAGAAGGAATAAGATCGACTGTCCTGTTTCTTTTACTTGTTCGACACCGATCGGGGAAAGGACACCGTGGTTGATGGCATTATTCAGGAATAACACTTTTGCGGGTTCGATCAGGATGCTTGTCAATGGCAACAAGCCCGTTCCGACCAACCAGTCCACACCTTCGACAAGCCATCCCGTGAACGTATCCACAGCAGGGCCAACTCCTACGAAAGCAATAATGGCGAGAATGGCGCCAAGGATCCCGGCTGAGAAATTGTTTACCAGCATTTCAAAACCCGTTCGGACCTTCCCTTCAATCATCTGATCGAACTTCTTCATTACATAGCCGCCTAGCGGACCAATAACCATAGCCCCCAGAAACATGGGAATATTAGCCCCTGCAATGACCCCCATGGTTGCGATAGCGCCGACAACCGCTCCACGCTGATCATGTACGAGTTTCCCTCCTGTATACCCTATCAAAATAGGAAGCAGGTACGTCACCATCGGACCGACCATTTTGGCAAGGCTTTCATTTGGAATAAAGCCAGTAGGAATAAATAGAGCTGTAATTAAACCCCATGCAATAAAGGCAGATATGTTCGGCATGACCATGGAGCTCAGGAAATTACCGAATTTTTGAACCCCTACTTTTATATTAGATTGAGCCATATTCTCTCTCCTTCAATGATTAGTTACTAAAATCATAACTTACAAAAATAACGGCAACAATAAAGTCAAAAATCAACTTTGTCGCACACGTAGAGACAAAAGTATTTTTTCTTGAAATACGGATACTTATACTTTATGAATGTCCGCAAAATGGAATAAAAAAGAGGTAGATCACAAAAGTGACTACCTCCACACAACTTCTTCAGGATTCTAGACTTCGGCTATTAAAATTACGTCCACCTCTATCAAACGTGGGCTTTACTGTAGATTAAGGTTTCCCTTCATTAGAGAGGCAATCTGTTGTTCATCCTCACGCGAAATCCGTTTCAGTTGATTGATGACAAGTTCTTGTCGGTCTGCTGGATGGTTTTGACTTAATTTCGCCTTCCCCTCGATCTTGTTTATTTTTATTTTAAAGCCTTGAACACCTTTAGTTAAACCAGAGATAAACTCAGCATCAACATTATCAAGCTTGTAAGAACTATCCGGAGCTTCATACTTCAATACCAAATCATGTAGAGACTCCATTAGCTCTTGCTCATCATCCATAAGTTCAACTTCTCCGGTTACATGAACAGTCACATAATTCCATGTTGGGACTGCTTTATCCGTCTCATACCATGAAGGTGAGATATAGCAATGAGGACCATGAAAAACCGCTAAAACCAATTGATTGCTAATATCTTTCCATTGTGGATTCGCTCGAGCAAAATGTCCATATAAGTATTGATTTTCCTTATCCAACATTAAAGGTAAATGCGTAGCGAAGGGGGCTCCGTTGTGCTGCGAAAACAGGGTCGCAAAGCCATATTGTTTTATGATGTCATAAGCAATTTTTACATCTTGAATTTGAAA
>JBEQAI010000389.1:0-3634 GCA_041640415.1 Ammoniphilus sp.
TCTGCCACCTCTAGAACCGTCTGCCCTGTTTCTTCCGCTTTTCGAATCAGCTTATCGTCAACATCTGTAAAATTTTGAATAAAGGTAACCTCATATCCCCGATAAGTTAGGTAGTTGCGAATCACATCGAACACAATTGCAGGTCGGGCATTCCCGATATGAATATAATTGTAAACCGTAGGACCGCAAACATACATCTTCACCTTTCCCGGCTCCATCGGTTCAAAAACTTCCTTCTTCTTAGATAATGAATTATATAATTGTATGCTCATTGGGTTTTAAACCTCCTTTAACTTGCTCGAGCTCCTTTTTTAAGTCGTCAATTTCTCGTTGCATCGACCGCAGCATATCAGCCACTGGATCGGGAAGATTCACTTGATCTAAGTCCTCCGTTACTCGAATTCCATTCTGTACGACAATTCTCCCCGGAATACCTACAACCGTAGAATTAGGCGGCACCTCCTGAAGTACAACAGAACCGGCCCCAATCTTAGAATAATCGCCAATTCTCATCGACCCTAATACCTTTGCCCCTGAGGCAATAATGACATTGTTCCCAATGGTGGGGTGGCGTTTGCCTTTTTCCTTTCCCGTTCCCCCCAAGGTCACCCCTTGATAGATCGTCACGTTATCTCCTATTTCACAGGTTTCTCCAATGACTACACCCATGCCATGGTCAATGAATAATCTTCTTCCAATCACAGCACCTGGGTGGATCTCAATCCCCGTAAAGAAGCGGGCAATCTGGGAAACCGTGCGAGCAAGAGTAAACCATTTTTTCTTCCACAGGGAATGACTCATGCGGTGAAACCAAATGGCGTGAAGTCCCGAATAGGTTAATACAACTTCCAACGCACTTCTAGCCGCAGGATCTTGTTGAAATACGGTCTCAATATCTTCTTTTAATCTGTTGAACATGAGCATGACACTCCCTTCACTTTCATTTACTTTGCTTAAATATACAAAAAACCGCCCCTAAAGCTCACGCTTCAGAGACGGTGTATCCGCGGTTCCACTCTGCTTAGACCCTCGATTGGATCTCGCCTTGAACCTTGATAACGGTAGGTGATACCGGCACAGCCTACTCTCCTGAAGATTTCAGCTGACGACTCCCAGGCGCACTTCCATCAATCCCGATGCAAAGTTGCTCTCAGCCTAGGCAACTCTCTCTGTAGCATGCAAGAATCCATGTACTCTTCCTGTTCCACGTCTATGATGTTCTATTGTATATGAGCTCGTAAGCGTTGGGTTACCTTTTCTTTCCCTAACAGCGCTAAGGTGTCATTCAAGTCTCGGCCATGAAGCTCGCCTGTTGCGGCTACACGAACAGGCATAAACAAGGCCTTGCCCTTGTGACCTGTAGACTTCTGAACCGACTTCAGTGCCTGCTTAATACCTTCAGCAGTAAAGCTCTCGAGCGCTTGGATCTCATCGTTGAAGGCTTGCAATACGGCAGGCACTTGCTCTTCAGCTAATACCACACGAGCCTCTTCTCCGTATTCTATCTCATTTTTATAAAAAATAGAAGTCAGTTCTACAATTTCAGCCCCATACGCCAATTGTTCTTGGTAAAGAGCAACCAATCGGCTTGTCCAATCCAACTGCTCTGGCGTCGGCTCCTGAGCAAGTAACCCCGCAGCTTGAAGGTGCGGCAAGCATAGCTCCACCACTCTTTCTAGCGGCTGCTGTTTGATATAATGATTGTTCATCCACTTCAGTTTCTCTGGATCAAAAACAGATGGAGACTTAGACACACGAGTTAACGAGAACTTTTCGATCAGCTGCTCTTTCGTAAAGATCTCTTCCTCTCCTTCTGGAGACCAGCCCAAAAGAACAAGAAAATTCATTAAAGCTTCAGGCAAGTAACCCAGATCTCGGTATTGCTCAACAAATTGCACTACCGTTTCGTCTCGCTTGCTCATCTTCTGTCTGTCTTGATTCAGAATTAAAGCGACGTGAGCAAAATCCGGCGCCTCTACCCCTAGTGCTTCGTAGATCATGAGCTGGCGTGGAGTGTTCGATAAGTGCTCTTCTCCTCGAATCACATGCGTGATCTCCATGAGGTAATCATCCACGGTTACCGCAAAGTTATAGGTTGGGATTCCATCCGGACGGGCAATAACAAAATCGCCGATGCCATTCGATTCAAAGGTGACCTCTCCGCGCACATGATCCTTCACGGTGTATTCTTTGTTTTCTAGAACACGGAAGCGAATAGAAGGCTTTCTTCCCTCTTTTTCAAACTGCTCTCTCTCTGCAGGAGTCAGATTGCGGCATCGCCCAGAATACATCGGCATATCGCCGCGAGCTTTCATCTCTTCTCGCTCTTTCTCTAATTCCTCTGGCGTACAGTAACAGTAATAAGCCTTTCCTTCTTCAAGAAGCTGAGCGAGATACTTCGTATAAATGTCTAGTCGATCCATTGAGCGATAGGGCGCGTGCGGACCACCAACATCTACGCTTTCATCCCACTCTACACCCAACCAGCGCATGCTGGCCATGAGCTTTTCTTCTGCACTTTCCACATTGCGCTGTTGATCCGTGTCCTCAATTCGGATGATGAACTTGCCTCCCTGATTGCGGGCAAATAGATAATTAAAAAGAGCCGATCTAGCGCCTCCAATATGTAAATGCCCAGTTGGACTTGGGGCAAAACGCACGCGAATTTCTTTTGTCATAGTTCTAAAACCCTCCCTATAAAACCTACTTGGATAGCATTATAGCATATCTTTTTACGCCTGCCTCTTACTTTGTGCTTAGTAGCACTGCTGCTTGTGCCGCAATTCCTTCCCCTCGACCGGTAAATCCAAGCTTCTCAGTGGTGGTTGCTTTTACGTTCACTTGACTAACCTCCACTTCAAGCAAGCTAGCAATGAGCTGATTCATCTCTGGTATGTAAGGTGCCATTTTCGGCTTTTGGGCAATAATCGTGCAATCCATATTCACCACTTGATAGTTTTTTTCCTTCATGAGTCTTACCACTTGCTGTAAGAGCACCTTACTATCTGCGTCCTTATAGGCTTGATCCGTATCGGGAAAATGCTTGCCAATGTCCCCTTCTCCTAGTGCCCCTAATACGGCATCACTTATAGCATGCAACAGGACATCAGCATCTGAGTGTCCTAACAAACCTTTTTCATAAGGAATGGTGATCCCGCCAATAATTAACTCCCGGTTTTCTGCAAACTGATGCACATCAAATCCTTGTCCAATACGAAACATGATTATCTCCTTCTCTTCCCCATTATCGTTTCCGCCATCTTTAAATCCTCAGGCGTCGTGAGCTTAATATTAGTATAGTCCCCATCCACAATGGCTACGGTTTTCCCTTGCCACTCAAACAGCATGGCATCATCTGTTCCTAAGAAGGCATGCTCCTCTGCCAACCGATGTACGTAGAGAATATCAGAAAGACGAAAAGCTTGTGGGGTTTGCACGGCCCACAAGCTTTGGCGAGACGGAGTATTAATTACATTCCTCTTCTCATCCACTACTTTGATTGTATCTTTAACAGGAACGGCTGGAACCGCGGCTCCCGTTTCCATCGTCTTTATCATTACTCTTCGAACCATCTCTGGCGTAGCAAAGGGTCTTGCAGCATCATGGATCATCACATATTCTACGTCCCGCAGCG
>JBEQAI010000390.1:0-3632 GCA_041640415.1 Ammoniphilus sp.
AAGGCAGGCCGCTACGATGTGGAGCTAGATAATGTGCTGCAGAAGCTCCAGGAAGATTATGAGCTCTCTTATGAAGTGGCAAAGGAATTGGTCGAACTACCGGAGAATCCGAAGGAAACGGAAGAGATGGTCTCCAAGCTGAAAAAGCAGATTCAAGCCTTGGGTGTTGTGAATCTTGGCGCGATTGAAGAATACGAAAGACAGTTTGAGCGTCTTGAATTCCTATCCAGCCAGAGCCGAGATCTAGAAGAAGCCAAGCAGACACTTTATCAAGTCATACAGGACATAGACGATGAAATGTCCAGGAGATTCCTCGAGACCTTTGAACAAATTCGTACCGAGTTCCAGCAAGTGTTTACTCACTTGTTCGTAGGGGGGAGAGCAGACCTGCAGCTTTCTGATCCCACCCGAATATTAACGACCGGAATCGATATCGTAGCTCAGCCTCCGGGCAAGAAACTGCAAACATTAGGGCTTCTTTCCGGAGGAGAGAAAGCGCTGACCGCCATTGCTCTGCTCTTTGCTATTTTGCGAATTAAGCCTGTCCCATTCTGTGTCCTAGATGAAGTAGAGGCCGCACTAGATGATGCCAATGTTTATCGATTTGCTGAATATCTCCGTCATTTTAGCGGTCAAACCCAATTTATTTGCGTTACTCATCGTAAGGGTACGATGGAGGGAGCGGACGTTCTCTATGGGGTGACCATGCAGGAATTTGGCGTTTCGAAGCTCGTATCTGTAAAATTAGAAGATAAGTCGCTGATTTCGGAGACGGCGTCTTGATGCAAGGATGATCTAAGGAGGAAGTTGGATGAGTTTTTTTAAGAAGCTAAAAGAAAAGATCTCCCAAAAAACGGAAGAAGTAACGGTCAAGTTTAAAGAGGGACTAACCAAAACTCGTGATGCCGTTGTAGGCAAAGTGGAAGACTTAGTACGCAGATACAAGAAAATTGATGAAGAGTTTTTTGAGGAGCTAGAAGAGATATTAATTTCTGCGGACGTTGGCGTAAATACCGTCATGGAGCTTGTGGACGATTTGCGCAAGGAGGCCAAAAAGCAGAAAATTGAAGATGCTCTAGCCCTCAAGCCCTTGATCTCCGAAAAGCTAGTAGGGTTATTTAAAGAAAATGCCACAGACTATGGATTAAATATTCAAGAAGGCAGATTGAACATCATCATGTTCGTCGGTGTAAATGGAGTGGGCAAGACCACAACGATCGGAAAAATGGCTCATATGTTTAGGCAGCAGGGAAAAAAGGTGCTATTGGCAGCAGGAGACACCTTTAGAGCAGGCGCGATTGAGCAATTGGAAGTATGGGGGCAGCGAGTTGGGGTGGAGGTCGTCAAACACCAGGCAGGCGCTGATCCAGCAGCCGTCGTATATGATGCCATCCATGCGGCACGCTCGCGTGGAGTCGATATTCTGTTGTGTGATACGGCTGGAAGGCTGCAAAATAAAGTCAACTTGATGGATGAGTTAAATAAGGTGTATCGCGTCATTGCCCGCGAAGTTCCGGATGCTCCCCATGAAACTTTGCTCGTGCTTGATGCCACCACGGGACAGAATGCCATGAACCAAGCGCGTGCTTTTGGAGAAGCAACGAAGGTTTCCGGCATTGTCTTAACCAAATTGGATGGAACGGCAAAGGGCGGTATAGTTATCGCGATAAGCAACGAGTTAAAAACACCAGTGAAGTATGTCGGGTTGGGTGAAAAGATGGATGACCTGCAGCCATTCGATCCGGAGCAATTTGTTCATGCCTTGTTTACCGGATTCATGGAAGAAACACAGGTTGAGGAAAGTACGTAAAGTTTTTTTCTTGACAATCGATTGTAAGATCGGTATTATAATTTCCTGTAAAGAATTTTTCTTGCAAGAAGGCTAAAACCAACTCTATGGGATTAGGGGAAGACAATGCTCGAGAAAACGAATCGGGTAAACATGCTGTTCGACTTCTATGGACCCTTACTAAAGGACAGGCAAAGGCAGTTCCTAGAGATGTATTATCGAGAGGACTTGACCTTGAGTGAGATAGCGGAGCTCATGGAAGTAACGCGGCAAGCGGTGTACGACCAGGTGAAACGAACGGAATCCGTTCTGGAACAATATGAGGAGAAACTCCAACTGCTGTCCCGTTTCCAAGAGAGACAATCTCGCATTGGCCGGCTGTTGAGCCTGGTTGATTCAGATTCTACTGACTGGGATCAGGAACGCATTCGGACTTTAGTGAAGGAACTAGCTGAGTTGGAATGGAATGAGGAGGCATAGCATGGCCTTTGAAAGTTTAGCCAATCGTCTGCAAGCCACCTTCGATCGCTTGCGAGGAAAAGGCAAAGTGACCGAAGAGGATGTCAATGACATGATGCGGGAAGTGCGTCTGGCCTTGCTGGAAGCAGACGTTAACTTTAAAGTTGTAAAAGAATTCGTGGCTAAGGTAAAGGAAAGAGCGGTAGGACAAGAGGTCCTCAAGAGCTTAAGCCCTGGCCAGCAAGTTATTAAAGTGGTGAATGATGAACTGACCCAGCTAATGGGTGGAGAGCAAAGCAAGATTGCCCATTCCAATAAGCCGCCGACTGTCATCATGATGGTAGGTCTGCAAGGGGCAGGGAAAACCACGACCACAGGTAAGCTCGCTAAATATCTTTTAAAGCAAAACCGCAAGCCTTTGTTGGTTGCTGGAGATATCTATCGCCCGGCTGCTATCAAGCAGCTTCAGGTTTTAGGTGAACAACTGAAGGTTCCTGTATTCTCCCTTGGAGATCAGGTCAGCCCTGTGGAAATTGCTACGCAAGCGATAGCCCAGGCGAAAGCCGACCATAACGACTATGTCCTGATCGATACGGCGGGGCGACTGCATATTGATGAGCATCTCATGGATGAGTTGAAGAATATTAAAGATTCCGTAGGCCCCCACGAGATCTTGCTTGTTGTAGATGCGATGACCGGACAAGATGCAGTAAATGTAGCGGAGAGCTTTAACAGTCAGTTGGAACTAACCGGTGTGGTATTAACCAAGCTGGATGGAGATACAAGAGGCGGAGCTGCTCTATCTGTTAAGGCCGTAACCGGCAAGCCGATTAAGTTTGCGGGGATGGGCGAAAAGATGGATGCGTTGGAGCCTTTCCATCCAGATCGTATGGCATCACGCATTTTGGGAATGGGCGATGTTTTATCCTTGATTGAAAAGGCTCAAGCGGCTGTTGATCAAGATAAAGCAAAGGAAATGGAGCGCAAGCTGCGCAAAGCAGAATTTACGTTCGAAGATTTCCTTGACCAGATGGCACAAGTACGGAAGATGGGGCCTCTTGAAGACTTATTGGGCATGATCCCCGGCATGAATAAGATGAAGGGGATGAAAGACCTTAAGATCGATGATAAGGCCATCAACCGTGTGGAAGCCATCGTCAAGTCCATGACCACGCAAGAAAAGCAAAATCCAGAGCTTTTGAAGAGCACAAGCCGAAAAAAGCGGATTGCGAAAGGAAGCGGAACCTCCATTCAGGAAGTTAACCGATTCTTGAAGCAATTTGAGGATATGCAAAAAATGATGAAGCAGTTTGGCAAGATGGCCGATCAAGCCAAGAAGAAAAAGGGCAAGGGAATGTTTGGTAAATTTCCTTTTATGCCGTAA
>JBEQAI010000391.1:0-3621 GCA_041640415.1 Ammoniphilus sp.
TTTATAGCTGCCTTAATGATCATACCGTTTGATGTTGCGATTTTTACTGCAGCACAAAAGTTGGTAAACGGCATGGACAGCTTTGCCCTTTTAGCGGTCATCTTTTTTATTCTGTCCGGCATCATTATGAATAATGGGGGGATCGCCCTGCGTCTCGTCAATCTGGCGAAGCTGCTAGGCGGAAGGCTTCCGGGATCATTAGCACATACTAATGTAGTGGGAAACATGCTGTTTGGTTCGATTTCGGGTTCAGCTGTAGCGTCAGCCGCTGCCATTGGAGGTGTGATGTCCCCACTGCAGGAAAAAGAGGGATATAACAAATCCTATTCTGCTGCTGTGAACATCGCTTCTGCACCTGCAGGCCTGTTAATTCCGCCGAGCGGAGCCTTGATCATTTTTTCTATGGTTAGTGGCGGAACCTCCATTGCCGCCCTATTCCTAGCCGGTTATCTGCCAGGAATTTTGATGGGCGTATCCGTTATGATTATTGCTTATATTATCGCGAAAAAAGAGAAATATCCTGTAGCCCAGAAAGTCACCTTATCAGAGGGACTTAAGGTGGTTATCGATGCGATACCGAGTTTAATGCTTATTGTTATCGTTATCGGAGGGATTGTGGCTGGGGTCTTTACTGCGACGGAAGGGTCGGCCATCGCTGTTCTGTATTCCGTCATTCTTTCCATCTGCTATAGATCCTTGAAGTGGTCAGATGTTCCAAAGATTCTTATCGAAACCGTGGTTATGACAGGGATCGTACTATTCCTTGTCGGGGCTTCATCGATTATGTCGTGGGTTATGGCGTTCAGCGGCATTCCAGCTGCCATCAGTCAGGCAGTTTTGTCCGTCTCAGAAAGTCCGATTGTAATCTTGCTGATTATGAATGTTGTCCTCCTCTTAGTCGGGATGGTGATGGATATTACGCCAGCGATCCTTATTTTCACGCCGATCTTTATGCCGATTGTGACGCAAATAGGAATGGATCCGGTGCATTTTGGGATCGTTCTAGTCTTTAACCTATGTATCGGGATCATGAGCCCGCCGTCCGGCAGCGCCTTGTTTGTCGGATGCAGCGTCGGGGGAGTCAGTATAGAAAGTGTAACCAAGCCATTGTTAATTTTCCTTGCGGGACTCATCTTTACGCTTCTGCTTGTTACTTATATCCCAGCGATTACCTTGTTTGTGCCAAAACTCTTTGGCGTAATGTAGCAAAAACAACTGTCACTTGGAGGTGCCTTTCTTGATAAAAATTACGCATCGTTTTGAACTTCAATCGGAAATGGATCATGGACTGCATTTTAAATATAATGAAGGAAATGTTCAGGCTCGCCTATATGTCCTGGAAGAAGATATAATCCGCGTCGTATTCCTCAATGATAATCAATTGGAGATAAATAAGACTTGGCTGGTTGCACCGGGAATGGATGACATTCCCTTCGAAGGACGAGATCGGTTTGATTTGTCGCCGTTTTCCTTACCGAAATTTGAGGTGGAATCGGGTAAGAATCAAGTATCTGTCTCCACTTCAAAATTGAAGGCAGCCATTGATCTGAATGGCTTTAAAATCCATTGGTATGCCAATACCGATGCAGGTTGGGTTCCCTTAGCCAATGACCGTAAAACGCAAAGCTATAACTTTGAAAACAGCCTAGGCGAGGGGGTATTCCATTACTTAGAACGCTCCGTAGATGAGCAATACTTTGGACTCGGCGAGAAAACCGGAAATGTAGATAAGTACGGCCGTCGCTTTCGGATGCTGAATGTCGATCCGATGGGGTATGATCCGGAAACGACAGACCCGCTTTATAAGCATGTGCCTTTCTATATTACGAGGAATCAAAAAACCGAGTTATCCTACGGACTTTTTTATGATAATTTGTCTACAGCCATCTTTGATATGGGATCCGAAATGGATAATTATCATGGCTACTACCGATACTACCAGGCAGAGTGCGGGGATCTCGATTACTATATGATCCTTGGTCCGAAGGTCAACGACGTAGTCAAACGATTTGCCTGGATGACAGGGAAAACTATTCTGCCTCCAAAGTGGAGCATTGGCTATTCCGGTTCCACGATGACCTATACTGATGCGCCTAATGCCCAAGAGCAGCTGTCCCAATTTTTGCGTGACTGCGAAGAACATGATATTCCTTGCGATTCGTTCCAGCTTTCGTCTGGCTATACCTCTATTGGAGACAAGCGGTATGTGTTTCATTGGAATAAGTCCAAGGTTCCTAACCCAAAGAAGCTGGCGGATGATTTTGCGGAGAAGGGCCTGAAGCTCTGCGCCAATATTAAGCCAGCGCTATTAGTGGACCATCCGAAATTCCAAGAGCTCAAAGACCAGAACATGTTCGTGCTTTCAAGAAACAAGTCAGGTCCGGAAATTGCTCAATTTTGGGATGAGTTAGGCGCTTACCTGGACTTCACCAATCCGAAAACAATCGAGTGGTGGAAGTCTAACGTAAAAGAGCAGCTTCTGTCTTATGGAATTGAATCCACTTGGAACGATAATAACGAATTTGAGATTTGGGATCGCGAGGCTAAAGCGCATGGCTTTGGTAAAGATCTATCCATCGGCCTTATTCGTCCACTTCAACCGCTGCTTATGATGAAAGCTTCCTACGAAGCGCAAAAAGAGTTTGCCCCAGACAAGAGGCCGTATCTAATTTCCAGATCGGGATGTCCCGGCATGCAAAGATATGTACAGACTTGGACGGGAGATAACCGTACGAGCTGGAAGACTTTGAAGTTTAATATCCGTACCGGAATTGGGCTGAGCCTATCAGGTATCTATAACTTTGGCCATGATGTGGGGGGATTCGCTGGTCCGGCACCAGATCCGGAATTATTTATCCGTTGGGTGCAAAACGGGATTTTCTATCCGCGGTTCACGATCCACTCCTGGAATGATGACGGAACGGTCAACGTGCCATGGATGTATTCGGAAGCGACAAAGTACATTCGTAAACTGATCAAGTTCCGAAGCAAGTTTACGCCATACTTCTATCAATTGCTTTATCAAGCGCATAAAAACAATGAGCCCATGGTCAAGCCGACCTTCTATGACTTCGAGTCAGATCCGCAAACCTTTGAAGAAAATGATGATTTCATGCTTGGTGATAGCATGCTAGTGGCTTCCGTTGTAAATCCAGGGAAGTATGAACGAGAGGTGTACCTGCCAAGGCATGAAGCGGGTTGGTATGACTTCCATACGGAGAAATGGTATGAAGGCGGGACAACTGTGACAGTCCCTGCACCGCTTGACTACACACCATTATTGGTGAAAGGCGGTTCCATTCTTCCAATTAATGATGCTGACATTACGTTTGAAACGAAGTCAGCGGATGAACGAGGACTTATGTTTTATCCACATCAGCAGACTGGAGAAAGCCATTTCAGCTTGTACGAGGATGATGGGGTTTCAACGGCTCATGAAAAGGGTGACTTTGCCATGATTCATGTCACGTTGAAAACATCCGAAACCCAAATTTATGTGACGATGGAAAAAGAAGGGGAATACGTTCTTCCTTATCAGCAGGTGCGGTTATATTTCCCGTCTTCGGAAACACGAAAGATTTCCATTAATGGAAGGGCTGTAAATCGAAACACTTCCAATGT
>JBEQAI010000392.1:0-3616 GCA_041640415.1 Ammoniphilus sp.
CGATGGGCATGCAGGGCAAAGCTGGAGTATACGCCTGCATATCCCAGTACCAAGCTGTTTCTTGTAATCTCCTGCGGGACAGGCAGAATTGGAGCAACCAGGTCTTCTGCCAGATCCATCATCTGATAGAGGTTGATACCGGTTGAAATCCCTAAGCGGTCCAATACGGCAATCAATACTTCGGTCTGTGTATTTCCTGCACCGGCACCAAGGCAACGAACGCTTCCGTCAATTCGAGTGGCTCCCGCTTCAATAGCTGCTAACGTATTCGCCATGGCTAAGGAAAGATTGTTATGCCCATGAAAACCGATGTGACACTGGATGGATTGACGAAGGGCTTGAATACGCTCCTTCACTTCATGAGGGAGTAGAGCTCCTGCAGAGTCGACGACATAGATGGTATCTGCACCATAGCTTTCCATTAATTGGGCTTGTTCCACCAATTTTTCAACAGGAGCCATATGAGCCATCATGAGAAACCCTACGGTTTCCATGCCTAGTTCTTTCGCATAATTCAAATGTTGAGCGGATACATCCGCTTCGGTGACGTGTGTCGCCACACGTGCCAATTTAGCACCGAGGCTATGAGCTTGTTTTAGTTCTTTTAATGTACCGATTCCGGGTAAAAGAAGGACTGCCACCTTGGATTGATCACACACCGATACGGCCGCTTCAATCAGCTCAAACTCATCCGTACGGGATAAACCATACTGAAGGGAAGAGCCCGCCAATCCATCCCCATGAGAGACCTCAATGTAAGGCACTCCTGCATCATTCAATGCTTTGGCAACCTGGCGAACTTGGTCCACCGTAAATTGGTGGGCAACAGCGTGGCTGCCATCACGCAAGGCGACTTCGGTAATCGTAATCTGACGTTCTGTTGACATGAAATCTCCCCCTATACCAGTTGTTTATTTAAGTGGAATTTTGCAAACTCTTCCGCTACTTTTACTGCCGCAGAGGTCATAATGTCCAAGTTACCTGAATACGCAGGAAGATAGTCTCCTGCTCCTTCCACTTCTAGGAACACGGTTACCCTATTGCCATCAAACACGGGCTCGTTGCGCAAGCGATAGCCCGGTACATAGGTTTGTACAACTTGTACCATGTCTAGGATTGAATCGGTAATGGCCGCTTCATCCATCTTCCCCTCTTCCACGATGGCATGGACAGTGTCTCTCATCAGGATGGACGGCTCGGCAGGATTTAAGATGATAATGGCTTTTCCTTTTTTTGCACCACCGATCAACTCAATCCCATGAGATGTCGTCTCGGTAAACTCATCGATATTCGCTCTTGTTCCGGGACCCGCGCTCTTACTTGAAATCGTTGCTACAATTTCTGCATAGTCGACCGGACACACCCGACTGATGGCATGGACAATCGGAATCGTCGCTTGTCCGCCGCAAGTCACCATATTCACATTGTCCGCTTTTCCAATATGCACTTTTAGATTCACAGGAGGAACTACCAAGACCCCTCGCGCTGCGGGAGTCAAATCAAGAGCAATTTTGCCCACTTCCTTTAATTTCTTGGCATGTCGAACATGCGCTTTAGCGGATGTGGCATCAAACACGATGTCGGCTAGCTCAGGACGTTCCAAAAAACCATCTAGCCCGTTATCGATGGCGACATATCCACGCTCCCTTGCCCGCCTTAACCCATCGGATTCCGGATCTATGCCAATCATAGCTGTGAATTCCAATACTTCCGACCGTTCTAGTTTCATCATCAAATCGGTACCGATATTGCCTGATCCGATAATCGCTGCTTTTACCTTTGACATGAATGAACCCCCTTAGATTTAATTAAAGGTCACTTCCACTTTACCTAATTGATCAAAATCGGCTGTGAACCGATCACCCTTTTCGGCATTGACCGCCGCCGAAAGTGCTCCAGAAAGGATGACTTCCCCCGCTTTAAGAACAACGTTATACTGATGTAATTTGTTAGCAAGCCAAGCCACACAGGCTGCCGGATGACCTAATACAGCTGCGCCAGATCCTGTATTCATCAGCTCTCCATTGCGATAGAGGCTCATTTCCACTTCTCTTAAATCCTTACCCTTTGCCGCAAGCTTTTGATCTCCTAAGATGAATAAGCCACAAGAAGCATTGTCCGCAATCGTATCTTGAAGCTTGACTTTCCAATCGGCAATTCGGCTGTCCACGATTTCTATAGCCGGAACAATGTAAGCTGTTGCTTCCAGTACATCTTCTATGGTGACTGCTGGACCTCGAAGTTCCTTTTTAAGGACAAAGGCCAGTTCAGCCTCCACCTTGGGCTGGAACAGACGATCTATGAAAAGACTGCTATGGTTGGGAACATCCATCTCGTCTAGGAGGTGTCCGTAGTCCGGTTGATCCACTCCTAACAGCTTCTGCATGGCTAGAGAGGTTAAGCCGATTTTTTTGCCGACCACTTGTTGGCCTTGCTCGACTTTTTTAGCAATCGACGTCAATTGCACTTCATAAGCCTCGTCCACAGTAAGTTCAGGATAGATTTCGGTAAGCGGGGACACGGTTCTCTTCTCTACTTCAGCTTGAAGCAAGTGCCTATAGGCATGAAGAATGCGGTCGGTTATCGGTTTGCTCAATGAAAAAACCACCTTCTATAAAAAAGTAGTAGAGGGGTCTCCCCCTCTCTTGTATTACACGACTTCTTGCTTAACCTTCATAAGGAAGTTTATTAAAACACGATTAAACTCTTCAGGTTTTTCCCATTGCGGCCAGTGTCCCGCGTCATTTATTACCGTGAGTTCACTGCCGGGGATCATATCCTGGATCGGTTTAGCTTCCTCAACGGTTGACGTCGGATCATGATCCGTCCAAGCAAGCAAGGTCGGAACATTGATTTTGCTGCACCAGGAAGGATCCCAGCTGTATTGTTTCCGAACTTCAAGATCTTGAAGGCAGACGATGTGGTAAACAGCTTGCCTATAAGCTGGCTGTGAATAGATCTTATAGCGAGCTTCAATCAATTCTTCTGTAACCTGGCTCTTGTCATACATCAGCCACTCTAGCCTCGTTTTCACATTTTCATAGTTAGCTTCCACAACGGCCTTAATGGTAGATTCTTTAAGTCTTTGCATCACTTCAGGCTTGTTGTTGACATTTCCAGGGGTATTGAGAACCATCGCCTTCACATATTGCGGGTGGTAAGCAGCAAACCAAGCCGCCACCCAACCACCAAGCGATTCACCGGAAAGATACACTTCAGACAAATTCAAGGCTTGGATTACGCCTAATAAGTGATCGCTATAATAGTCAATGCCATACGGTCGATCCGGCTTATCCGTAAAACCGTGCCCCACCATATCAATACATATCACTCGGAAACTTTCACTAAGTCCTTTGATATTTCTGGCATACGCTTCGATATGCCCCCCTGTACCGTGCAGCAAGATCAAAGGCTCACCAGTACCTGCTTCTAAAACCCTCGTTCTGATGCCATTGGCGTTCACATAATGAAGCTTAAATTCCAAGTCTGCTAAATCGGTCCAAATACTCATAGTTATCTCTCCTTATTTTTCAAATATGGGGTTATTTAATTGCCGGAAGGACTAAATTGTACGATGGCCATACCGGTCACCCATTCGGGAATCGGCTCATAAAAA
>JBEQAI010000393.1:0-3615 GCA_041640415.1 Ammoniphilus sp.
CAGAAAGACAATGTACAAGGTTGGGTAGCAAGCTGGCTTGTGGCAATGAACTCTAATCCAACCCCTTCGTCACCTAGCGTCGAATCGGACAAGCCAACGATACGCATCTTAAACCCCGGGACCAACTTGCGCAGCGGACCAGGTACTTCCTTTGGTGTCGTAAAGATTGCAAAAGAAGGGGAGAATTATGCTGTTTTAGGGGTTGAGGGTGACTGGTTCCGGATTCAAACAGCCCCCAATCAAGTGGGGTATGTCGCGGGCTGGATTGTATCGGCTCAAGGAGTACCTAATGTTGAACGAAAAGGGAATGAGTCCCTTCTTAAAGGTAAAACCATCCTCGTTGACCCAGGACATGGCGGAAGCGATAGCGGAGCTGTTGGCCCACATTTAGGAACCTTAGAAAAGGTCGTCAATCTCCAGGTCAGCCAACTTCTCAGCCGCAAGTTAAGAGCAGCAGGGGCAACCGTGATCATGACCCGGGAAGATGATCGAAAGGTATCCCTTCAAGAAAGAGTAGATTCTTCTATTCGCCGGCAGGTGGACGCTTTTATCAGCATCCATCACAACACCAGTGAAAACTATCGAGTCAATGGCGTGATAACCTACTTCTATAGCAATGGGGAAGACCGGGATCTAGCGAGCGCCATTCAAAAAGAAGTAGTAAAAAGAACTGGATCAACCGATCTTAACGCTCGCTATGGGAACTATTTTGTATTAAGAGAAAACCCCCAACTAGCCGTATTATGCGAACTGGGCTTCCTAACGAACTATCAAGAAGAGGTCATCATGAACACAAAGGAATTCCAGGAACAAGCCGCAGAAGGAGTCTTCCAAGGGCTTGTAAAATACTTTGGGCAAAAGAAATAACCAAGGGACTTATGTCCCTTGGTTATTTTTCTTTACTATCGATGATAATGGTCACCGGCCCGTCATTATTAAGATGAACCTGCATCATGGCGCCGAATATCCCGGTTTGTACATTTATGCCCATGTTCCTCAAGGTCTCGTTAAACAGGTCATACAACCGCTCAGCTTGCACAGGTCGAGCAGCAGCCATGAAATTCGGTCTTCTTCCTTTCCTGCAGTCACCGTAAAGGGTAAATTGAGAAATAGATAATACGCTTCCTCCGACATCCAACAGCGAAAGATTCATTTTTTCGGTCTCATCTTCAAAGATCCGCAGATGGGCGACTTTCTCGGCCGCAAAGCGCACATCTTCTTCCCCATCGTCATGCGTGATGCCAACTAACACAACTAGGCCTCTGTCAATATTGCCTGTTACTTTCCCTTCAACAGTCACCTTGGCCTCTCTGGAGCGTTGCACTACAAGTTTCATTGCCTAAGAATCCCCTTTTAGATGTTTAACACTCGTCTTACGGTATAGACGTCTTTGATCCTCTTGAGCCTTTCTACTACTTTCTGCAGATGGCTGACGTTGTGGATGGCAATGGTCATATTGATCTTAGCGACCTTGTTCTTATCGGCTTTCCCCGTCACGGCAATGATATTCGTTTTGCTGTCAGCTACCGAGTTGAGTACCTCGTTTAGCAAGCCGCTTCGATCATGGCCTGTAATTTCAATATCCACATTGTATTCTTGAACACGATCGCCTTCCCAATCAATATGGATTAAGCGATCTTTTTCTTCTTCATTGATAATATTCGGACAGGAGCTGCGATGAACGGAAATCCCTCTCCCCCTCGTAATAAAGCCAACAATATCATCACCGGGAATCGGCGTACAGCAACGCGAAAAGCGGACTAATAAATTATCGATGCCTTTAACGGAAATGCCTTGATCCGGTGTTTTTCTTTTGGCAAAATCCTGTTTAAAATCAGGGATTGATTTTTCTTCCCGCACCTTCCGAATTTTCTCTGTCAGACGTGTGACCAATTGAGCGGGCGTGAGTCCGCCGTACCCAATAGCCGCATACATATCTTCTTCGTTGTTAAAGTTAAATTTGCTGAAAGCCTCCGCAATATTCTCCTGTGTTAAGGCTTCTTTGAGTTCAAAGCCTTGTTTCTTCAGCTCATTCTCAACCATTTCCTTGCCCTTAACCACATTGTCGTCCCGTTGCTCTTTCTTAAACCAGGCTCTGATTTTATTGCGCGCTTGGGAGGATTTGGCTATCTTTAGCCAATCCCGGCTAGGCCCATAACTATGCTTTGAAGTGAGAACCTCGACAATGTCCCCCGTTTTCAATGGGTGGTCCAAGGTTACAATCTTATTATTTACCTTTGCTCCAATGCAGCGATTCCCTACTTCAGAATGGATCCGGTAAGCAAAATCCAATGGCACAGAACCGTTAGGCAACTCAATGACGTCTCCCTTTGGCGTGAACACAAACACCACGTCCGAGAACAGATCCATCTTCAGGGATTCCATAAACTCTTGGGCATCTTTAGCACTGTCCTGCCATTCCAAGATCTCCTGGAACCAGGTCAGCTTGTTTTCTAGATTATCCTCGGCATTGGCCTTCCCTTCCTTATAAGCCCAGTGGGCTGCAATCCCATACTCAGCCGTACGGTGCATTTCAGCTGTTCGGATCTGAACCTCTAAAGGTTCACCATTGGGTCCAATGACGGTGGTATGCAAGGACTGGTACATATTCGCCTTAGGCATGGCAATATAATCCTTGAAGCGTCCAGGCATCGGCTTCCACAAGGTATGGATAATCCCGAGTGACGCATAACAGTCGCGAATATCTTCAACAATCACACGTACAGCTAACAAGTCATAAATCTCATTGAATTCCTTATTCTGTGTAATCATTTTTTTATAAATGCTATACAAGTGCTTAGGTCTTCCAGAGATATCGGCAGAAACCTGAAGTTCGCGCAGCTTTTCGCGTATTTCCTCGATGACTTGCTCAATATACTTTTCACGCTCGGTTCGTTTCTTTTGCATGAGGTTAACAATGCGGTAATACTGCTGCGGATTGATATATCGCAAGGCGATATCTTCAAGTTCCCACTTTATTGAAGCGATCCCGAGTCGATGAGCTAACGGGGCAAAAATTTCTAGCGTTTCGTTGGCGATTCGCCTCTGCTTCTCCTCAGGCAGATGCTTGAGTGTCCGCATATTATGCAACCGGTCAGCAAGCTTAATGAGGATGACTCGAACATCCTGGGCCATGGCCAAAAACATTTTACGATGGTTTTCTGCTTGCTGCTCTTCTTTTGACTTATATTTAATCCGCCCTAGCTTTGTTACCCCATCCACGAGATTGGCTGTATCTTCACCGAATTCCTTTTTTATTTCTTCTAGCTCTACTGGGGTATCTTCCACGACATCGTGCAAGAAAGCAGCAGCCACGGTAACGGCGTCCATCTGCATTGTCAGCAAGATCTCTGCCACTGCAATAGGATGGATGATATAAGGCGCACCAGACTTGCGAATTTGCCCTTCATGCGCGCTCCGAGCAAATTCGCAAGCTCGGATCAGCATGTTGACATCCTTGTCTGGAAGATATTTTTTGGCCTTAGTTATGGCACTGTCAGCGGCATGTTCAATGGCAGTATCGACGCTCATTTTTCTCACCCTCATCTATACATCAATTCATCCGAAGATTTTGCTATCCATTATCTTTGAATTTAATAAGATTGTAAAGCTTTA
>JBEQAI010000394.1:0-3611 GCA_041640415.1 Ammoniphilus sp.
ATAAGATTTTCGATTGCATCTTCCCTTTGGAATTTCTCCTGGAGATACATACTTAGAAAAAAATAGCCCAAAAGAAACAAGGACGATGTAATATATATTCCTTGATCATTAGCAAAACCGACGAGAACGGACCAGAAAAATAAAAAAAGCAAGCCATTGGTCCATGAATGCTCCAAGGACCAATTCCCTTCCTTGAGATACCTGTAGGTTATATAGAGAATGGGTAGTGCCGCAAGATAAGGAGAATAGATAATTAAGCTTAAAACCATATTCATAATGAAAGCACCTTCGCTTCATGTTTTTCTCAGTACACCTAAAGATAATGCACGAAGCGCTTACATGGCAATAGCCGTATCTTGCTGAAAAATGTAAAAGGAACAGACAAATCGTTTGTCTGTTCCTTCTCCCTCTTAATATACGTCGCGTTGGTAATGCCCTTGCTCTTGCATTTCAGTTAGGTATGCTTCAGCTGCTTCTCGGGTCATGGCTCCTTCTTTTTCAATCACGTCGATCAACGTATTATGAACGTCCTTCGCCATATATTGCTTATCTCCGCAAACGTAGAAATAAGCTCCCTTTTCTAGCCATGCAAACAATTCTTTGCTGTTCTCAAGCATCTTATGCTGAACATAAACCTTTTTCTCGGTATCACGCGAAAACGCTGTGTCAATTCTTGTTAGGACGCCATCTTTTTGATATTGCTCTAACTCGTCTTGATACAGGAAGTCTGTCGCAGATTTTTGGTCTCCGAAGAATAACCATGTTCTGCCTTCTGCTTTCGTCACGGCACGCTCCTGGATAAAGGAGCGGAAAGGTGCAATGCCTGTCCCAGGTCCAACCATGATAATATCCTTCTCTGTAGATTCTGGAAGGTGGAAGTGTTTATTCGGCTGGATAAATACAGGGAGTGTATCTCCGTCTTGTAGACGTTCAGCACATAACACGGAGCAAACTCCTTTTCGTAAGCGGCCATGTGCCATGTAACGGACAGCACCAATGGTTAAATGTACTTCCTCAGGGTTAGCAGTAATACTGCTTGCAATGGAGTATAAACGTGGTGTCATCTTTCTCAATGAGGACACAATATCTTGGGCCGAAGCATTCCAAGGACCAAAGTCGCGCAGCATATCAAGCAAATCACGCCCGCTTGTGTACTCTTTAAGTTGAGTTGCATTTTCCACTAACAAAAGATTTCGCAGCTCTTCGCTTTCTGTGAAGTCCACGGCCTGTTGTAGAATTTTCTTAGATAGTAACGTAATCTCAAAGTAGGTGGTTAGCGCCTCTTTTAGTGAAAGGGTATCGCCTTGCTTATTAATTTCTACTAGGGTTTCTTCATCCCACTTCATTTCCTCAAGAAGGGAAGCCACTAGTTCAGGATCGTTGGAAGGGACAATGCCAAGAGCATCACCAGGGTTATAAGTAAGGTCGGATCCATCTAACGATAGCTCGAGATGCCTTGTTTCTTTACTAGAGCCTTCTCCATTTAAGTTGACATTTTTGAGTACTTTGGCTTGAAATGGGTTGGTCCTTGAAAACGTTGTCGACACCTTTTTCACGTCAGTAGTTTGCATATTTACCACTCCAAAATGTTTTTTTTCTAGGATAACACAGGAACGGAAAATCAGGTATGTTTTTTTTCAAGAACTTCTTATAATTTCTTTAGGATTTGGTGTGTTTTATTAGTTTACCCTAGGAAACATGGAAACAAAAACGAGTTCTTATCGTCTATACAATAAATGAAGTAAGGAGGACGGAAAATGAAAAGCATTAAACCAGGTCGGGGACCTTCCACGTTGGGGACTGTAGGCAGTATAGGAGCTGTGCTATTTGGTGTTTTTTGGACGATCATGGCTTTTAGTATTACCAGGGATTCTCCGTTTCCGTTGGTAGGAACGATATTTCCATTGTTTGGTCTCATCTTTATCGGTATCGGAATCGCTAATGCGGTGTTCCACTATAAGAATGCCACTTCTCAAAATAGAATGTCACTCTTGGATTTTACAGATAACCGTGAAGAGCCCGATCCATTAAACCTTAGATTTGGGGGTGAACGAAATTCCACCACTAATGATCCGGTACGGCGATTTGAAGGAGAGTTTTGTCCCTTCTGCGGTACAAAGGTGCAGGATGATTTTAACTTTTGTCCAAAATGCGGAAAAGACATTTAATGTGATGAAGATCAAAAAAATAGCCTCCCTCTAGTGAGTAGGCTTCATGAATTCGTCTACTTTGGCTTTCATGGACGAGATAACGGTCTTCTTATAGCGTATGGCTAGAAGGAGCACCCTCAGCTGCTGACTGTAGGACAAGTTGGAAAATCGAGGATCTTGCTTGAGAAAGGCCTGAATGATCTTTAGACTTGATGGAACCAATTGATCCAAGCTCAGGTCCGGATACCGATGCATTAACGATTTAGCTCGCTTGGAGATTTTACCTTCGTCAATGATACACGGTGCATATTTGTTTGATGTATGTTTACGCAGATATTCATATCGATCGTGTCCGCTAATAATAATATATTGGCCGCTTTTTTTATTCTTTTTTACAGCAATGACCTGCATGCAGTCAGTCATCAAATTTCTCAGTCTTTGCATGCTCTTCGTCATCTTCATTGTCGAATCTGGTTTGAGCTTGTTCAGAGGTATATACTGTACATTAAACATTCTCATAAACATCCTCTCCCTTATGGGATTATATGTAAATAGACAGATGGCTGATCTAGGTGAAAAGAAGCAAATTGAAAGAAGTTAGGAAATTGAGGAGATATTATGGTTGAAAGGAGGAGAAGAATATGGATAACAAAGAGCCCGCTTCATGTATGCGTACCAGTTACACTGTCGACCATAATGTAATCGGTGAGGCAAAAGACCAGGAGAATGCGCTTATAGATGCCTATCAAGACGAGACGGAATGGGCAGAGCGTGAGCAAGCTGGAGTTAACCCAGATTATATCGTTCAAAAAAATCAGAAATAGGCATACTAATAGGGTGTCAGCTCCTAAGTCTAAATCGTGGGGGTACCTAATGAAGGGTCAAATGTGGGATCGATTTAAGAACGAGACTGCTTCCGAATTAGGAATACCTAACTATGATGAAATAGACAAAGGTCTTTTACCTTCTCGTGTCAACGGAATGGTTGGTGGGATGATGGTAAGGAGAATGATTAATTTAGCAGAACAAGTGATGGAGAATGAAGGGCTGAACCCTACGATGATGAACGACCACGCGGTTACTGCTGATGATCAAAATCGGGTGGCTCAAACCATGCAACAGGCACAGGGAGTCCCATCTTATCAACTTCCGCAGGAGTCCTTCGACCAACAACAGCTGCATTAATCTGCTGACACAAAGGAGCCGATAGGCTCCTTTTTTCTTTGATCTATCGTACAAGAAGAAGAAAAAAACTAGTTCCCATTACCCATGGGAACTAGCTCTATTAATTGCGGATCAGATAATCGAAAGCACCAAGGGCGGCATTGGCCCCAGACCCCATAGAAATAATGATCTGCTTATAGGGGCTATTGGTACAATCCCCTGCAGCAAACACGCCAGGGACGTTCGTTGCTCCATGGTTGTTTACCACGATCTCGCCCATGCGAGTGCGTTCAACAG
>JBEQAI010000395.1:0-3607 GCA_041640415.1 Ammoniphilus sp.
AAGGTGAGAGACATAACACCTATCGTATTCTTCGCTCCGTCAAAAATCGGTTTGGTTCTACTCACGAGATCGGCATCTTTGAAATGGTGGAATCGGGTTTAAAAGAGGTCTCGAATCCTTCGGAGCTGTTCTTGTCTGAACGAAGCCATGCAGCGGGCTCCGCGGTAGTAGCAAGCATGGAAGGGACTCGTCCGGTTCTCGTTGAACTGCAGGCGCTCGTCACTCCGACCAGCTTTCCTTCACCGCGACGAATGGCTACAGGAGTGGACTACAATCGGGTGGCACTCATCATGGCTGTCTTAGAGAAAAGGGTCGGGATGCTGCTGCAAAATCAAGATGCTTATGTCAATGTAGCCGGGGGAATTCGTTTGGATGAACCAGCGATCGACCTAGCAATTGCCGTAAGCTTGGCTTCCTCGTTTCGTGATCTGCCTACCCAGCCCGATGTGTGCATCATTGGCGAGGTGGGGCTCACCGGAGAAGTTCGAGGAGTCTCCCGGATGGAACAACGAGTAAAGGAAGCGGCTAAGCTAGGCTTTACCAAAGCGATTATTCCCGAAAAAAACATAGCTGGCTGGCAACCTCCAGCAGGAATTGAAATCATTCCTGTACGCACCGTTGAAGAAACATTGAGGGAAGCTATAGGGAGGTAACACATGGGAGGAGAAACCAAAAGTGAGCAATTCATGAGTCAGGTGCTGCGTTTTGTGGCTCCGGGCACCAAATTTCGGGAAGGTCTTGAGAACGTGCTTCGCGCAAAGACGGGAGCACTGATTGTCGTAGGATACAGCCAGAGTGTGACGAATCTTGTGGATGGAGGATTCTCAATTAATTGCGAATTTACTCCTGCCCATTTATATGAACTGGCTAAGATGGATGGAGCGATTATTCTTAGTGAAGACGGAAAAAAGATTTTATACGCCAATACCCAGCTGATTCCCGATTCATCGATCTCTTCCGGAGAAACCGGCATTCGCCATCGCACGGCAGAGCGCGTAGCCAAGCAGACCGGTCACCTGGTCATCTCCATTTCACAAAGAAGAAATGTCATTACGCTTTATCAGGGTAATTTTCGATACGCATTAAAAGATATGGGCGTTATTCTGACCAAGGCCAATCAGGCCATGCAAACCCTAGAAAAATATAAATCGGTTCTTGACCAGTCTATTACGAATCTAGGGGCTCTTGAGTTTGAGGAGCTGGTTACCTTGCAGGAAGTGGTCATGGTCATACAGCGAATCGAGATGGTATTACGGATTAAATCTGAAATCTTAAAGTACATTAATGAGCTTGGGGTTGAAGGAAGGCTCATTAGCATGCAGTTGGAAGAATTAGTGGGCAATATTGAAGAAGAAGCGGGTTTGCTGATCAAAGATTATACTAAGTCTGTGGAGAAAAACATATCGGATGTTATTTTGCTAGAATTGAAGAAGCTTTCATCCGATGAGCTGCTTGAATCCCAACATATTGTTCGACTGATGGGATATGCCGCGAATATTAATATTCAAGAAGAGCCAGTCTCTCCTAGAGGGTATCGTATTCTGAGCAAGATTCCTCGACTCCCTGCCGCCATTGTCCAAAATCTCATTGATAAATTCATGAACCTGCCTGAAATCATGATGGCTACCATAGAAGAGCTTGATGAGGTTGAAGGCATTGGGGAAGTAAGGGCTAGGGCCATTCGGGAAGGGTTAAAGAGAATTCAAGAACAAGTGTTTATTGACCGTCATATCTAAAAAAGTGAAACCCTTTACCCTATTTTTTCGTATAACACCAGTAGGGAGAAAGACTGGAGGCTAGACTTATGATTAAATCGATACCTAATATATTAACGGTCGGGAACTTGTTTCTTGGCATTGTTGCTATACTTTTGGCCTTCCAACCGGACTACAAATATGTAGACTATGCAGCCATTATGGTGATAATAGGGATGCTATTAGACGGTTTGGATGGAAGAATGGCACGCTTATTGAACGCTCAAAGTGAATTTGGGAAAGAGCTTGATTCCTTATCCGATGTGATCACCTTTGGGGTGGCGCCCGCCTTTATCATGTATGTTGCAGCTTTTCAAGAGATGGGTATGATGGCGGTATTTATTGTGGCTATATTCCCGATCTGTGGGGCGCTTCGGCTAGCACGGTTTAACGTCCAGACGGGAGGAAGTCCTGGGTATTTTGTAGGATTACCCATTACAGCGGCAGGGGGAGTTTTAGCGACACTCGCTCTTTATAACAATTTATTCTCCCCGGTTTATTTATCGGTTGCGATGCTCTTATTATCTTATCTCATGATTAGTAAGATTAAATACCCGAACTTTAAAAAGGTAGGAATTCCGAAGTCGGCTTATTGGGTTGCTCCTATTCTCATTGTTGTCGTAGCTGTGTTAGGTTTTATGTATCCGAAGGAATTTCCGAAGATTGTCTCCATTCCTCTCTTCTTCTATGCTCTGTATGGAATAAAGAAGGGCTTCGACCATCTAAGAAGAAAATGGGGAAAAACAAAAAAGGATGAAGACGACAAAGTCTATCATGATTCCTCCTTATAGTTCATTGACAGGAATATCCAGATCATAGTATCCTGGTAAGACTCAAAAATAGAAAATCAATGTTTTCGTAAGAAAGATTGGTTTTTATTCTAAATAATTGTCAATAATGTAGAAAGGAGGTGAAAAGATGGTAAGAAGGTTTATCCAATTAGTTTTGACGCTTATAGGAGGCGGGCTTGGCTTTCGCTTTGGCGCTAATTTATTTGTACTCCTCGATCCATTTTTGAATGTGGGTGGAGTTGCGGGACCTTATATTGGGGCTGTAGTAGGAGCGCTGTTGTTCTTCCTTCTTTCCGCATGGTTGGCTGATTATATCTTGCGATCCATTCGCTGGGGAGAAGAGGCCTTGATGAAGTTGCCGATTACGGATGTTTTATTCGGTGCAATGGGTCTTATTATTGGTCTTATCGTAGCATTCTTATTCTTTATTCCACTTAGTTATATTCCTCTTCCGATTATCGGGGACTTTTTGCCTTTAA
Source organism: Ammoniphilus sp. (assembly GCA_041640415.1). Classification (GTDB taxonomy): domain Bacteria; phylum Bacillota; class Bacilli; order Aneurinibacillales; family RAOX-1; genus YIM-78166. The sequence goes on from JBEQAI010000395.1 coordinate 3,025, forward strand.
TCATCTCTTGTTTGCTCGGCTATATGGGTTTCCAAGTCGGGTTCCGTAAAAGAGATGAGTTAATGAACGTCTTTTCGATTGGGCGCTTCTCTAAGAATAAGAAAGAAGAACAGGCTAAGGCGAAGAACGACGATCTTAAAATATTGGATACGAGTGTTATCATCGATGGCCGTATTGCCGATATTTGCAAGACTGGGTTTATTGAAGGAACCCTCGTCATTCCGCAGTTTGTCTTAGAAGAGCTGCAGCATATTGCAGACTCCTCTGATGTTCTTAAGCGCAACCGAGGCAGAAGAGGATTGGATATCTTAAACCGAATTCAAAAAGAGCTCAAAGTAAATGTGGTTATTGATGAGCGTGATTTTGATGATATACATGAGGTAGATAGTAAGCTGGTTCGATTGGCTAAGGTTACGCTAGGGAAAGTCGTAACCAATGACTTTAACTTAAATAAAGTCTGCGAGCTTCAGGGCGTAACCGTTTTGAATATTAATGATCTCGCCAATGCGGTCAAGCCGGTGGTTCTGCCAGGTGAAGAAATGAATGTGCAGTTGATTAAGGATGGCAAGGAGCATGGGCAAGG
>JBEQAI010000396.1:0-3593 GCA_041640415.1 Ammoniphilus sp.
GCCATCAAAACATTCCTCCTTTTGTTTGTTCACCTTATACTATACTTACACCCAACTGGTTGTTTGTACGTCTGCCTATATGAGCTGAAGTTGGGCGGGCAAGGTCTTTGCTCCATATCCTAATAAATGGTCTGTCCATATGGGGAGAGATGAGGTAGAATTATTCGTTGGTAGGTTAAAATGGGAAGGATGAAAACCTTGAAAAACAACTCTAGACATGCCATTGAATTATTAGCTCCAGCTGGAAACTGGGACTGCTTGCGTGCTGCTGTGGCCAATGGTGCTGATGCCGTATTTTTTGGTGTTGGAAAATATAATGCTCGTGTGAGGGCAGATAACTTCCAAATGGAAGAACTCCCTGACATCATGGCTTATTTGCATAAATATGGAGTTCGAGGCTATGTAACATTTAATATTCTCGTCTTTGAAAATGAGTTAAGCGAAGCGCGTGAGCTCGTAGAGGCCTGTATGGCTGCCGGTGTGGATGCTCTTATTGTCCAGGATATGGGTCTGATGAAGATGATACGCGAGATCTCGCCAGACTTTCCGATTCATGGATCTACTCAGATGACGGTAACGTCTCCAGAGGCCGTTCAATTTCTTAAACCCTATGATATTGAAGTAGTCGTGCTGGGCAGGGAGAATAATTTAAAACAAATCGAAACGATTGCGGGCAAGACGGAGACACCATTAGAAGTGTTCGTCCATGGAGCCCTCTGTGTCTCTTATTCCGGACAATGCTTGACCTCTGAGATGTGGGGAGGCCGCTCTGCGAACCGTGGGGAGTGCGCTCAAGCTTGCCGCTTGCCATACGATCTTATTGTTGACGGGGAAAAGAAGGAAATGGGCAATATCTCCTACCTCCTTTCTCCAAAGGATTTAGCCGCCATCGATATTGTACCGGAGCTTATTGAAGCGGGCGTGTCTTCCTTTAAGATTGAAGGCCGACTAAAATCGCCTGAGTATGTTGCTAATGTCGTCAGCAAATATAGAAAGGCCATTGATGAGTACATGGCAGGTCGCGAATATACTCCATCTAAAGAGGACATTCGGGAACTGCAGCAAAGCTTCAGCCGCGGCTTCACTCATGGCTTTTTGAAAGGGACGAACCATAAGCAGCTGCTAGATGGAACTTTTCCTAAGAGCAGAGGGGTGTTTATCGGGACCGTGAAAAAAGTGCTTCGCGATGCGGTGCTTTGCGAATTGCAGGCCCCACTCAAGCGTGGAGATGGTCTTGTATTTGATGCCGGTCGTCCTGAGGAAAAAGAAGAAGGCGGTCGCATTTATGACTTGCGCAGCAGAGGGGTAAAGCTAGAAGGGGAAGTGCAGGAAGGTTTAGTCGAGATTGTTCCAGGGCGACATGATGTGAATCTTACCAAGGTGCATGTAGGGGATCGGATTTGGAAAACCAGTGATCAGGAGCTCGATCGCCAACTGCGTAAAACCTATGAGACCGAGCAATCCTATAAACTTTTCCCCCTCCGCGTGACAGCTTGTGGGGAAAACGGGAAGCCACTCGTTTCAACCTGGAGGGATGAGTTTACGGGAAATGTGGTTACCATTACTTCTGCGGAGCCCTTACAAGCTGCTCTTAAGCGACCGCTCACGACGGAGTACCTTCGAGACCAATGGGGGCGTTTGGGCGGAACCATCTATGAATTAACGGATGTCGAGCTCGATTTAGCCGGAGAAGTGATTGTACCCGTAAGCGAGCTGAATCGTATGCGTAGAGAAGCGGTTGAACAGCTACTGGAACGTAGACAAAAGCCAAGAATGTACCAACGTACAGTTAAAGGGGAGGAGCTGTCCACCCGCAAACGTGGAGTAGCGCCGGAAGCTTCTAAGCTTTACGCACTCTGTCGCACCATGGAGCAGATTGAGGCTGCCTGCCAAACCGATGCTGATTATCTATATGCAGATTTTGAATTTACGAAGGATTATCCACAAGCGGTTTCCGTTGCAAGGCAATATGGAAAGCAGATTGCCTTGGCTACCCCACGAATTCATATGCCAGGAGAGAATGGCATTCTTAATGGTATAGTCAAAGCCGAACCGGATGCTATTTTGGTTAGAAGTCTTGGTGCGGTGCAGTATTTTACGGAATCTAATTTAGAACTGCCTTTGATTGGCGATTTCTCCTTGAACATTGCCAACCATAAAGCCGTTGAACTCTTTTTAGACCGTGGTTTGGAGCGAGTGACTCCTTCTTATGATTTAAATGTTCAGCAGATGATGGACTTACTCGATCAATCAGGTGATAATGCTCATCTGGAGATGGTTATTCATCAGCACTTGCCGATGTTCCATACCGAACATTGTGTGTATTGTACCTTCTTAAGCGAAGGCACCGACTTTACCAATTGTGGCAGACCTTGTGAGACTCATCGGGTATCTCTTCAGGATCGCATTGGCATGCTTCATCCTGTCCGAGTGGATATCGGTTGCCGTAATACGGTCTATAATGCGATTGAACAATCTGGTGCAGAGTATCTTCCTCAATTTCAGCAACGCGGAATCCGTCATTACCGAATCGAGTTCCTAGAGGAAACAGGTGAAAAGGTACAAGAGGTCGTTCGTTTATACCGTGAAGCGCTTCAAGGAAAGCGGACAGGCACAAGTGTATGGAGATCGCTGAAGGCGACAAATCAATTAGGTGTAACACGCGGTCAATTAGTTAAAAAATAAAAGAAAGAGCCTCTGGTTTCGCTGGTCGCGAGTTCAGGGGCTCTTGTTTTTTTATGATCACGGCCTAGTTTCGGGACCGCTTTGCTCTTAATAGGGGCCGGATGCCCGAGAATTATGCCCTGAACCTAGCGGATCGCTCGGGTGAGGTACCGCCTGGCTCAGAATTATTTCAAGGTTTTGGGTATTTTGTTTAGTTTTTTATGAGGGCTATCCAAACTTTTCGTTTTGAGCCTTCAATATGAAGCTGATTTTTAAGTAATTACGCTTTTATTTTTCATCTATACCCTTTTTCGGCCCCGAACACTCTCGCTCGTGGGTGGATGCTCACAAAATTTTTGATTTGCTCACAGAAAAGTGGCGGATAGTCACGATTACATGGCGTTTGCTCACGTACCTGGTACAATTCCAAGTAATTCAAGACATTTGATCACGAAACAAAGAAACTTGCTTCCATATTGGTAATGATTCCAATTAAATCCCTATCTTGACCCACAGCTTATCTCCTTTGATTTCCATTTGCTTAATCGCACCCTTCTTTAAGTTTCGGATCACCTCGATCTGGTTTAAGTCCAGGAAGATCTGCTTCTCTTCATAATGGAGATAGGGAGGACGGTGGAATACGTGCTGTTTGATTCGCGCATTCAGGGAAGGGGTCATTTCATGGATAAAAAAGGAAACCATTCTTCCGTGAGCCTCAGAAGGCTTTAGCGCTAATGTAAACGGGACTTTAACCATCCATTTCCTTACTTCTCCACGAATGTGCAAATACCCGTCTCCTATCGTTACTTTGATCTTTTGCACGTCTTCTAGCTGCGCCTGTACAAGGGCTGTTTGAATCAACACCCCTGATAAGGGGATGGGGATGCTGGCTTGGTGGATGGTCCTAGCTGTCTGGGCTCTCATCTTCC
>JBEQAI010000397.1:0-3589 GCA_041640415.1 Ammoniphilus sp.
TTGAAGGCCTAATTGATTGCATTCCTCGAAGACTTCCTGACACTTGGTGGGAGAAAGGTACCGTTTTAAGTACAGCTCCGGCTTGACGGCTTTTCCCCCGCCATGCAGGTTGGAAGTCGCACTGTCTTTCCCTCCGATTTTTCCGCCCAGACCTGTGATCTCCCAGCTCCCATTCCCATTTTTTTGGACAAGCAAGCGAAAATCTGTGACGAGACCGGGCTCCCATTGGAGGTTTAACCCTTGCTGTACGATATATTTTGAGTTTTTTGTCCACTTGGAAACAAAGGAGGATAAGGCGGCAATCGATGTTAAAGCCCTTTTTATTTTATTTCTTCGAGTATCTCGACCTACCGCTAGAAAGTGCTGGGCATCCTTGCGTGTAATCGATAAAATCCCCTTACCGCCCGTTCCGTTTACGGGCTTAATGTAAATCATGGGATATTTGCTAAGCATTCGGAGAGCTTCTTTCGGACTATCCAAAGGAGCGGTTTCAGGCAACCATTTAGCTATTTGGGGTTGGGAGTCAAGGAAGCGATGCAGATTCCACTTATGAGCGAGACGAGAGTTTAAGAAGGGGAGCTGGGTACGGCTGCGAAAATGAACAAATTTCCTGAAAGCTTCCGGCTGCATATTCCGAAATCGATCATAGACAAGATCCGGACGATTGCAAATTTTAGAGATCCATCCTTTTCCTCTCTCATAAACCAAAGCACGGATCTGGCCAGAGCGCAATTGATCTTGCGGAGCAAAGAGGAGGACCTCGGTATTCAGTTTTTCCGCTTCCTGGGCAAGGTGTGTAAAGTAGGTGATTTCCTCGATGTATCGGCCGTTTCTCCAGGTAAGGATGCCTAGTCTCATCTTCGTTGCCATGTTAGTTCACATCATCTTTGCGCCAATTTCCTAGGCCAAGACATAAGGTGTGCTTCCCTGTAGGACCCGTTACGACCTTAAAGCCTACCATCCCCATAGCAAAGCACATCTTTAAGCTAGGAATGTTGTCTAAGGCAACCTTCCCATATACTTTGTCAATGCGTTTCATCAATTCTTGAATTAAGCTTACGCCAATGCCGTTTTCTCGATAGAGCTTATGAACCAGGACAAAAGCTTCCTTCCGGCCATAATCCGCTGTGGCCAGAAGGCCAACAATTTTTTTATCCTCAATGGCTATCAGAAGGACGGTACCGGGCTCCTGAAGGTTCTGTCCGGTAAGGTCCTTCATCCATTGGAAGCCTTGTCTGGTAATTCGTTTGTCTCCGTGGCCTGCTCTGATGAATTCAATCATTCTTTGGCGGAGCTTGGGAAGGGTTTCAGCTGTAATTTGTTTAATTTCCATTCAATAGGCCCCCCTTTGCCGTTGAAAATTGGGAAAGGTATTGTCCGTATTGAATAATCCTTTCGAGCGAGGTTTGACGGATATGAGGTTCGTCAAATTTCATAGGTTTGGCATTGGCTTCAAAAAACCAAAGTTTCCCACCCTTTGTGAGTCCTAGATCCATGGAAAACTCCCCCAGTGAAGGGAAGTTGTCTTCTAGGGCATGAGCTAATTCCAATACCGTATTTTGCAGCCGCTTCATGAAGGTACTGTAAGCAGATGAACTCATCAGCTTGCCTAGCACCACTTCGGGTGCTGCGATCGATCCTCCTCTAGGAACATGGGTTGTGATGCCGTTCTTACCCGCTACACGGATACCTACTCCTGTGGGCTTCCACGTCCCGGAACCATCCTTCTGTACGAGAACGCGTATGTCGAAGGGCCGACCTTTATAGGTAAGCAGAGTAATACCCTCCTGGATCACATAACCAGTAGGCACGATACTTTTCAGCTCTCTCCATAAGGAGGACGTATCGTTAAAGCTTTTTGTGATCAGCTTGGCACCTTGACGTTTTTTCAAGATATGCAGCCCTTCTTTGTTTTCCAATCGCATGATTCCTTGGCCTGCTTTTCCGGATATGGGCTTGAGGTAAATAAGCGGGTGCTTTGTAACCATATCCGTAAGGTCTTTTGCCGTTAGGAGTTTTTTAGACTCGGGAATATAGCCGGCTACCCGTTCATGCTGACCTAGCGATTCGTAAAGGCTCCATTTGTTGAAAAAATGGCGGTTATATAGTCGCAGTCCAGGTATGTTTTGCAGCTTTTGTAGCGTGTTCTGAACCGATGCTTTCATTTCATCCTCACGATAAGGAATTCGATTATAGACCACATTAGGCAGAGGAAAGTCCGTTACGCGGGTCCACCCAGATTTCCCATTATATAGAAAGGCGCTGGTGGTTCTTTTCCCCCAATCGATATCCTCGACAGCCATGACATAAACGAGGGCGCCAAGCTTACGTCCTGTGTTGATGATATCAATATAATTGCTTTGATTCCCTTTAAATCCTGATCCGCGTCTGACCGTTAAGATTCCGATTAGTGGTCCTACTGTTAAGGTATGTTGGCTACTTTTTTTTACGAGTACCCGGGTGGAAAAACTGCCGGGTGGAGGAGTAGAAGTGGTAACCGATACCGATCGGGTCTTATCTTCTGCTCCAAGCTGAATCAATTGTTCTTTGCTGCCCATTTGCTCCCATAGCGATCCCTTACCATGGAGCGTCCATTGCTGTGTGGCAGGTCGTATGGATAGGATGGCAGATCTGGTTATAGACATATTCTACGCTCCTTTTAATTAAAATTGGCCAAATACTTGCTATAGTCGAGGATAAGGTGAACCGATTTTCGATCTGCTTCCCTAAGGCTGCTATGTTTGAAAATCGACCGTCCGGGACGAGAGTTTGCCTCAAACATCCAAATATGTCCGCGCTCGTCAATCCCTATGTCAAATCCTAGCTCCCCGATGTTTTGCCCAACTCGGGATTCGATTACCTGAGCTAATTGGACCGAGGTATCTTTCAGCTTTTTTTCCATGGCTGGACCTTCTTTTTGGAATACATGTTTAAGCAGTTCTTCGCCTAGTACGACAGTCCCCCCTGTGCGAACATGGGTGGTTACGCTGCCTCTACCCGCGATCTTGGCTGCGATGGCGGCTACGACCCATTGGTTTTCATGGTTCTTATGGGCATGCACTCTGAAGTCGAGGGGCCTTCCATTGTGCTTGATCAAGGAGATCCCTTGTTGTACCAAATAGCTGTTTAGACGCGACCTGGGGATATGCTGCTGGAGAAGGGAGGAGAGGGTGCTGTATTTTTGCTGAATAATGTTTTTGCGATTATTGTAGGTAACGAAATAACCTATACGCGGCTGATACTCAAGTTTTAAAATTCCGAGTCCTAAACTTCCGCCAACAGGCTTCAGGTAAACCATTTTATGCTTCTGCAGCATGCTTTGGACTCTGGCAACCGTAGGGGAAACATAGGTTTCAGGAATATGCTTGCTGGCAAAAGGATGATCTTGAATTTGTTGGTGAATAGACCATTTATTGAAAAAGGTAGGGTTAAACATCTTGGCATCAGTTAATTGTTCAAGCCTCGTTTTAAATCCTTGGACAGTGGATGTTTTTTCTGAGTAACGGTCGGGGATCCGGTTATAGACGACGTCTGGAAGCGGAATAAGGGCTTTTCTCCAGAAGGTGCCGCCTGGGCCTTCTTGCAGGAA
>JBEQAI010000398.1:0-3587 GCA_041640415.1 Ammoniphilus sp.
GTACTAGAATCCGGTACACCCGTTACCACGTCGGCTTCGATCGGAGCTTCTTTGGCGAGCTGACGGCCGAGCTGCTTGCGCGCTTGGTGAACATTGATACCGTCAATATCACTATCAGGTCTAGCGAAATAAATGTACTCAAATGAACAGATGGAACGCTGCGTACTGCCTGAAATTCGTTCGGAACGCAGGCCTTCCTCATCGATAATGATCATTTCACCTGGCTCTACTTCACGCAAATATTGCGCCCCAATAACATCAAAAGCACAGGTTTCAGAAGCCACAACATACCCTTCCCCGATGGTACCTAAGGAAAGAGGACGCAGGCCATTCGGATCAAGTGCTACAATCAGCTTGGTTTCGGTCATGATCAAGAGCGCATAAGCTCCTTTAATCATCCGAAGTGATTCACGAACAGCATCTTCAATTCGATCGTAGCCGGAACGAGCAATAAGATGAGCAACCACTTCCGTATCACTAGTGGTTTGGAAGATTGAGCCTTGGCGCTCTAATTGATGCTTCACCTGCTTAGCATTGACGAGGTTACCGTTATGAGCAAGCGCAAGATTGCCTTGGCTGTATTTAAAGATTAAAGGCTGAGCATTTTCAATCTTGCTCTCGCCTGCCGTTGTATAGCGAACATGGCCAATAGCCATATGACCTTTAATTTGCTCTAACTCTTTATTGCCAAACGCTTCGGTTACTAAGCCCATGCCTCGATGGTAGGAAAACTTCTCTCCATTCGAAGCGCTAATCCCTGCGGATTCTTGCCCCCGATGCTGGAGGGAATGGATACCGTAATACGTAAGCTGAGGAGCATCGGGATGACCAAACACCCCGAACACTCCACACTCTTCATTTAACTTATCCCAAATTACGTCATCAAACATGGAATCGCATCCTTCCAAGCTGCTTTGGCTGTGGACAATGGCTGATCGATGACAGTCTGGCCATTGACGCTTATGGTGAGTTGGTCACCTGTGACTTGACCTAGCTTGGATATCGCCACACCTTTCGCCTCAGCCAGCTTTATGATTTCTTCTGCTTTTTCACTTGTTGCGGACAAGAGGATTCGAGATTGCGTTTCACTGAATAGGGCTAAGTCTGGGCGAAGATTCACATCCAGGTTCACTTCTGCTCCTACATTTCCGCTAATGCAGCTCTCTGCTACCGCTACGGCCAAACCGCCTTCTGCTAAATCATGAGCAGATTTGACCAAGCCCTGTTTGATCGCTTCTAGCGTAACCGCTTGAACACGGGACTCCAGCTCTAAATCAATCTGTGGTGGACGCCCCTCAATTCGGCCCAACTGAAGCTTTTGATACTCGGATCCACCAATTTCCGCCTTGGTTTCACCTAATAGAAGAATTACATCGCCGCCATCCTTGAAGGATTGAGTGGTGATGTGGTCCATATCTTCAATCAACCCAACCATCCCGATCGTTGGCGTTGGATAGATAGCTACCCCATTGGTTTCGTTATATAAACTTACGTTACCGCCGATAACAGGAGCATCCAAGACTCGGCACGCTTCGCTGATTCCATCGGCCGATTGCTCTAGCTGCCAGAAGATCTCAGGCTTTTCTGGACTTCCGTAGTTCAGGTTATCGGTAATGGCCAAAGGCTTCGCTCCAGAGCAAACCACGTTACGAGCGGCTTCCGCTACAGCAATCGCTCCCCCATGGTATGGATCGAGATAAACGTAGCGCCCATTGCAATCTACGGACATCGCTAAAGCTTTACGCGTTCCGCGAATCGCGACGACAGCCGCATCAGAACCTGGATGTACGGCCGTATTGGTACGAACCATATAGTCATATTGATTATAAACCCATTCTTTACTTGCCACTGTAGGAGCAGACAAAAGCTTCTGAAGGGTTTCATTGTAATCTTTCGGCTCTTCGATTTGAGTCGTGTCTAAGGTAGCGAAATTTTCATAGTAAGCAGGCACCTTAGAAGGCTTATGATACACGGGAGCATCTTCCGCGAGCTTGTCTACCGGAATATCCGCAAATACTTCTCCTTGGTGAAGAATCCGCAGTCGGTTATCATCCGTCACGCGACCAATCACAACCGCATGAAGACCCCACTTTTCGAAGATCTTATAAACTTCTTCTTCTGTCCCTTGCTTCGCCACGACGAGCATCCGCTCCTGAGACTCTGAAAGCATCATTTCGTAGGCTGTCATTCCTTTTTCACGCTGAGGCACAAGGTCTAGATTGAGCTCAATTCCATTTCCTGCTTTACTCGCCATTTCCGAGCTGGAGCTTGTCAATCCTGCCGCTCCCATATCTTGAATTCCCACAACCAGACCGGAATCAATTAATTCAAGAGTCGCTTCTAGAAGAAGCTTCTCCATGAACGGATCTCCAACCTGAACCGCAGGGCGCTTCGCTTCGGAGCCTTCGCTCAATTCTTCGGAGGCAAAGGTGGCACCATGGATCCCATCTCGCCCCGTGGAAGCTCCCACATAAATAACCGGATTGCCAATTCCTTTGGCTACCCCTTTTTGAATTTGATCGTGGTTAATTAAGCCCACACACATTGCGTTGACTAAAGGATTTCCTTCATAGCTTGGGTCAAAGTAGATTTCACCCGCAACGGTAGGAATCCCGATACAGTTTCCATACCCAGCAATCCCCGCCACTACATTTTCAAACAAGTACTTGGTTCTTGGCGTATCCAATTCTCCAAAACGAAGGGAGTTCAAAAGGGCGATCGGTCTTGCTCCCATGGAGAATACATCGCGGATGATCCCGCCCACACCCGTCGCTGCTCCTTGATACGGCTCAATAGCAGATGGATGGTTATGACTTTCAATTTTAAATACAACGGCTTGGTTATCCCCGATGTCTACAATTCCCGCTCCTTCTCCAGGTCCTTGGAGAACGTGCGGTCCACTGGTAGGGAAGCGTCGCAGTACCGGCTTCGAGTTCTTGTAGCTGCAGTGCTCCGACCACATGACGCTAAAGATCCCTGTTTCTGTATAATTCGGCTTGCGGCCTAAAATCTCAATCACTTTTTGGTACTCTTCTTCCGTTAAGCCCATTTCACGATACACTTTTTGCTCTTCGATCTGCTCAGGGGTAGGCTCTCTATGCTGCACCGTTCTTCTCCCTCCAGTACTTAAGAATTGAAGTAAACATGCGCTTTCCGTCTTCGGAGCCTAACCACTCATGGACAGCTCGCTCAGGATGAGGCATCATGCCTAGGACATTTCCGTTTTCATTCATAATTCCCGCAATTTCATTTATAGAACCGTTCGGATTGTGCCCCTCATAACGGAAGATAATACGCTTGTTTTGCTCTAGCTCTCTTAGTGTTTCTTCATCACAGTAGTAGTTGCCATCGCCATGGGCGATAGGAATCTTGATCCATTCTCCCTCCGCATAATCAAGCGTAAACGGAGTCTGGTTGTTTTCCACTTTAAGATCCACCATTTTGCATTGGAACTTCAAGCTTTGGTTGCGGCGGAGCGCACCAGGAAGCAAACCTGCTTCGGTTAAGATCTGGAATCCATTGCATACGCCTAGAACAAGCTTTCCAGCAGCGGCTGCTTTCTTTACTTCTTCCATCGCAGGAGCGAA
>JBEQAI010000399.1:0-3576 GCA_041640415.1 Ammoniphilus sp.
TGCCAGGATTGAAATCTGAGGTCCTCCTGCATGCCCTTGAGGACAAGCAGATCTGCATCTCAACCAAATCAGCATGCTCCTCGAAACTAGATAAGCCCAGTCGCGTATTACTGGCTATGCATGTAGGAGACTCCAGAGCCCGCAGCAGTTTAAGAATTAGCCTTTCTTATTCGAATACAGAAGCTGAGATCCAGGCCTTTCTGACAAGTCTTTATCAAGTAGTTCCCCATTTAAAACAAATGCTAAAGGTAACCTAAAGGAGTATGTATGATTAATTATGAAGATATTTTAGTTCGATATGGTGAAATGGCCCTTAAAGGCAAAAACAGGGGGATGTTCGAAGCGCAGTTGATTCGAAACATTAAGCGCGCTCTAGATGCTTATCCAGCAGTAGAAGTGGAGAAGGCTTATGGCAGAATGTATATCTCTTTGAATGGTGCTCCTTACTCAGAAGTGGAACCGAAGGTGAAAAAGATCTTTGGGATCACTTCATTTAGTCCAACGAAGAGGCTGAACAGCTTTGAATTAGAGACGATACAAGAAGCCGCTTTATCGGTAATGCGGGATGTCAGCCCTGCTCCTATGACCTTCAAAGTTGAAACCAATCGATCCAATAAAAGATTTCCTCACCGCTCGATGGAGATGAATAATCTGATCGGTGGCTATGTTCTTCGAAATATGCCTGGCCTAAAGGTAGACGTGAGAAAACCTGAAGTCCTGTTGAAAGTGGAGATTAGAAACGAAGGAACCTTTATTAGTTGTTTGGATATTCCTGCCTTTGGCGGGCTTCCTGTAGGAACGAGCGGGAAGGCTATGCTGCTTCTATCGGGAGGAATTGACAGCCCGGTAGCGGGATGGTTGACAATGAAAAGAGGAGTCAGGATCGAAGGCATTCATTTCGAGAGTCCTCCATTTACAAGTGAGCGCGCACGACAAAAAGTGGTGGATCTTGCCGGGATTGTTAGTCAGTACGGTACCGGTGAGATGAGGGTCCATATGGTTCCCTTTACGAAAATCCAAACGGAGATCCGACAAAAATGCCCCGAGCACTATTTAATTACGATTATGAGAAGGTGTATGGTTCGAATAGCGGAGAGAATTGCCAAAAAACGTAAAGCTCTCGCGATTGCAACGGGAGAAAGTCTTGGCCAAGTAGCGAGTCAGACGATGGAAAGCATGAACACAATTAATCATGTGACCAATATGCCCATCATTCGTCCGCTCGTAACGATGGATAAATCGGAGATCGTAAAGATCGCAACAGAAATAGGGACGTATGAAACTTCCATTCTTCCCTTTGAAGATTGCTGTACCATTTTTGTTCCGAAATCACCTGTAACACGCCCGAACCCTGAGAAGGCGGAAAAGTTTGAAGCCGAGCTGGTTGAGCTCGAAGCCTTAATTGAAGAAGCAGTACAGAATACAGAAACGATTATTGCTTCGTCACGACCAAAAGAAACGGAAACGATGGACTTGTTCTAAAGATGAAATAACCCCAGTGAAATTCACTGGGGTTTAATACTTAGTTGGAACGTTCAGCTAACCAGTCACCAATCGTTGGATAGGTGTGCTTCACAGCCTGGCGTCCGAAAACAATGGATACGTGACCTGTAGGCATAAGAGATAGGGTCTTATCCTTGCTAGAGATGGCATCCATTAATGGCTCAAGCTGCTTCGGCTGAGCAATATGATCCCTTGTTGCGCCAATGTTGAGGACATTAGCTTTAATTTCTTTTAGATCCACGCGATGTCCGCGAATGATCAGTTCACCTTTAATCAGCTTGTTATGTTGATAGAATTCTCGGATCCATTGACGGAACGCTTCTCCTGGGAACGGAACGCCATCGCCTACCCATTTTTGCATGAGTTTCCAGCTATCAACAAAAGATTGGTTTTCTACGCGCTCAGCTAAACTTACATAAGGACCAGCGAAATTGACGAGAGGCTTCAGCATCTTATTGCCGAGATCAATCATCTCTGGTGGTATGTTTCCTAGCGTGTCGACCACTTTATCAAGATTAAAGTAACGCTCATCCAACCAGTTGGTAAACAATCCTAAACCAGAAAAGTCAATAGGAGCGGTCATGAAGATAGCATTTTTGATAGGTAGTTGGGCATGGAGCGCAGTAAAGATCGCTGTCATGGTACCACCCATGCAATATCCTAACACGGATAATTCATCTGCACCGCTATGGCGTAGAACCTTTCGGACGGCTAAAGGCATATAGTCCATGATGTAGTCATCCAGCTTCATGTATCGGTCTTCGGGCCCAGGAGTTCCCCAATCCATGAGATAAACATCGAAGCCACGGTTGACCAGATACTCTATTAAGCTGTTGCCAGGTGATAGATCAAGGATATAAGGCTTGTTGATTAATGCATAGAACATTAACAACGGTACTCGTTGAGTCTTGGGCTTATTCGGTGCGAAACGGTACAACTTAGCCTTGTTTTTAGTCCAGATGACTTCTTTAGGAGTTTGATAGACTTGCGGTTCTGGTTCTACAAACATGACTTCGTTAAATCGCTTTACGCGGTCCAGTTGCTTCTTGAACTCTTCAGGAGCTAAACCCAAGATTTCTTCCCATTCTTTAACTGGGGACATGATCATTTTTTTGTAACCCTCCACTTTTTTCTGTTGCTGTACAACAGATTATTACATGTAAAGTCCGCCGTTCACGTTTAATTGTTGTCCAGTAATGTAATCTCCATCTGTTACAAGATAATATACTGCACGTGCGATCTCGTTAGCTTGACCTAGACGGCGTTGAGGAACTTTAGCTACAATCTTTTCTAAAATCTCAGGAGCAATTTCTGCTACCATTTCAGTTTCAATATATCCAGGGCATACAGCATTTACTGTAACGCCTTTGTTTGCCATCTCAAGTGCAAGGGACTTCGTGAAACCAATAAGACCAGCCTTGGAAGCGGCATAGTTGGTTTGACCAATGTTTCCGGATTGGCCAATAACGGAGCTAATGTTGATGATACGACCATATTTTTGCTCTACCATGGATGGAAGAACTGCGCTCGTTGTATTGAAAGCACTGTTAAGGTTTACGTCAATCACCTTTCTCCAGGCTTCTTCAGTTAACTTAAGGAAGGTGCGATCGCGAGTGATACCGGCATTGTTTACTAGAATATCGACCTTGCCGAAACGGTTGATCGTTTCTTCTACGAGGACTTTCGCTTGTGCGCTATCGGATACATCAGCTTGGCTAGCAAAGGCTTCAGCACCTAGCGCTTCGATTTCTTTTACTACTGCGTTAGCAGCGTCTGCATTGCTATTATAGTTAATGACTACTTTAGCTCCATTGCGAGCTAATTCTAGTGCGATAGTCTTACCAATTCCGCGGGATCCGCCTGTTACGATAGCTACTTTGTTGTCGAGTGTTTTCATCTTCATACATCCTCTCTCATGTGTAAGGTTTTTTGTGTAGTGTTTTTGCTTTTCTTTATATATCTAAAAAAGTTGTTATCTATTTAGATTTTGTTTTTGTTTCTGCAGCTTCAGGAGTGCGAGTTTCTTTTGCGGTAGCAATCTCACTCTTGGCTTGCAGAATCTCAAAAAGCTGA